>JAGWMU010000024.1 GCA_028873095.1 Pseudomonadota bacterium
TGGTCGGCCGGGCTGCGAATCCGGCTGTGCGGTCCATATTTCCGCCGCTTCTTGGCCCATAGAACCACTATGGGCCGGCGAAGCGTCGAAAATCTGTCCTCGCACAGCCGAATTCTCGCCTCGACCGCCAAAGTCCGACAGGCTCCTAGGTCAGTTCGTCCGGCAGTTCGAAATCGTCGCGCTGGCGGTGCGCCTCGTCGGTGGCGTGCACCTCGTACCACATCGCGTTGAGGATGGCGAAGGCGCAGGCCAGGCCCAGCCCGAGGATCCATGCGAAATACCACATATCGGCCAACCTCCTTTCAAGCGTTGCCGCGCAGGAGCGCACTTCGGTACGCTCCTGCGCGGACCATCAATAGCCCGCGTGCGCCTTGCGCACCTGATCCAGCGTGACCCGCCCGCGCATCACCCGGTAAACCCAGCTGGTGTACAGCAGGATGATCGGCAGGAACACGATGGTCGCCACCAGCATCAGCTGCAGCGTGCCGCGGCTGGAGGATGCATCCCACACGGTCAGGCTCGATCGTGGATCGATGCTCGACGGCATCAGGAACGGGAACAGCGCGAAACCGGCGGAAGCGATGGTGCTGCCGACCATCAGGCTGCTGGCGATGAAGCCGGCGGCGCTGCGCCGGCCGATCAGCGCCTGGACCGCCAGCGCCGAGACCAGCGCCAGCAGCGGCGCGCTCCAGAACCAGGGATATTGCATGTAGCCGGCAAACCAGCTGCCGCCATGGACCACCGGCGTGTAGAGCGGATTGGACACGCCTTCGCTCGCCGCCACGCCGCTCACCGCATAGCCGGGGATGCCGTAGGCCAGCCAGATCCCGGCCAGCACGTACAGCGCCGCGTAGACCAGCGTCGCCCAGCGCGCGATCTTCACCGCGCGCCCGGCGATCGCGTGATCGGCCTTCAGCGCCGCCCAGCAGGCGCCGTGCGCCAGCAGCATGCTCAGCGACACCAGCCCGGCGAGCAGCGCGAACGGGTGCAGCAGGTCGAAGAAGCCGCCATGCCAGCTCATTCGCAGGTCGCCGTCGAACCGGAATGGCAGGCCGAGGAACAGGTTGCCGAACGCGACCCCGGAAATCAGCATCACCACGATGCCCGAAGCGACCAGCACCCAGTCCCACAGGCTGGCCCAGCGCGGATCATGGATCTTGCCGCGGAAATTGAAGCCGACCGGGCGCAGGATGAAGGCCAGCAACACCAGGAAAATCGCCAGGTACATGCCGGAAAACGACACCGCGTAGAGCGTCGGGAACGCCGCGAACGTCGCGCCGCCGCCGAGGATGAACCAGGTCTGGTTGCCCTCCCAGGTCGGCTCGATGCCTTCCAGCAGCACCAGCCGCTCCTCGTTGTCGCGGCCGAGCAGCTTGAGCAGGCCGGCGACGCCGAAATCGAAGCCGTCCATGATCGCGAAACCGATCAGCAGCGTGCCCAGCAGGGCCCACCAGATCACTCGCAGCGTGGCATAGTCAAGCATGGTGTTCTCCGAAGGATCCCAGTTCCGCCGCGGGGGGCTGGAAGGAGCCGGCGTGCGGCCAGATGCCCAGCCCGTCAGGCCCCTTGCGGGCGAACTTCAGCATCAGGACCGCATCGACGACGGCCAGCGCGGTGTAGAACAGCACGAAGCCGCCGAGCGAGGTCAGCACCTGGCCGGCCGTGACCGACGACACGCCCAGCGCGGTGGGCAGCACGCCCTCGATCGCCCACGGCTGGCGGCCGTATTCGGCGACGATCCAGCCCAGCTCGGCCGCCAGCCAGGGCAGCGGCAGGCTCCACAACGCCAGCCGCAGATACCAGCGCTGGCTGTCCAGCCGGCGCCGGGAGGCCTTCCAGAACGACAGCGCGAACAGCGCGATGAAGTAGAAGCCGCAGGCGACCATGATGCGGAACGACCAGAACAGCACCGGCACGTTCGGGATCGTGCTGTCGGCGGCCTTCTGGATGTCCGCCGGCGTGGCCTGGCGCGGATCGTCGACGTAACGCTTGAGCAGCAGCGCGTAGCCCAGATCCTGGTCGTGCGCCGCCAGTGCCGCCTTGGCCGCGGCGTCGCCGGGGTTCCGGCGCAGCGTCAGCATCGCGTCGTAGGCCTTGACGCCGTTGTCGATCCGGCCCTTGGCCGCATCCACCAGTTCGGCCACGCCCGGCATCGTCTGGTCGAGCGAATGGGTGCCGATCAAGCCCATCACCCAGGGAATCCTCACCGCGTATCGGGTCGTGCGCTGCTGCTCGTCGGGCAGGCCGAACAGGGTGAACGGCGCGGGCGCCGGCTCGGTGTGCCACATCGCCTCGATCGCCGCCATCTTCATCTGCTGGTTCAGCGACACGGTGTAGCCCGACGCATCGCCCAGCACCACCACCGACAATGCCGCCGCCAGCCCGAAACTCGCGGCCACCGTCATCGAGCGTTTCGCGAAATCGACATTGCGCCCGCGCAGCAGGTACCAGGCGCTGATCGACAGCACGAACATCGAGCCCAGCACATAGCCGGCGCTGACGGTGTGCACGAACTTGTCCTGGGCCACCGGATTGAAGAACACCTTCGAGAACGAGGTCACTTCCATCCGCATCGTCTGCGGGTTGAACGCGGCGCCGACCGGATGCTGCATCCAGGCATTCGCGATCAGGATCCACAGCGCCGACAGGCTGGTGGCCAGCGCCAGGAACCAGGTCACCAGCAGGTGCTTGATCCGCGAAATGCGTTCCCAGCCCATGAAGAAAACGCCGACCAGGGTGGCTTCCAGGAAGAACGCCATCAGGCCCTCGATCGCCAGCGGCGCGCCGAAGATGTCGCCGACGTAATGCGAGTAGTACGCCCAGTTCATGCCGAACTGGAATTCCATGGTCACCCCGGTGGCCACGCCCATCGCGAAGTTGATGCCGAACAGCACGCCCCAGAACTGCACCATGCGCTTCCATACCTCGCGCCCGGTCATCACATAGATGCTCTCCATGATCGCCAGGATCCAGACCAGGCCCAGCGTCAGCGGCACGAACAGGAAGTGGTACAGCGCGGTCAGCGCGAACTGCAGGCGCGACAGCGTGACGACATCGGCATCGATGATCATGGGCGACCTTCAACGGGTGCGTGGGAACTGGGGGCCAGCCGCTGCGCCATCGCCGCCGGGCCGGCATCGGGTTTCGGGTACGGCGCGAACACCACCCACCAGATCAGCGTGAGTACCGCGACCTTCAGCGCGACGATGCCGAACAGCTCGAGCGTCAGCCGTCGCAGCGGACGGGGCGGCGAACCGTGGCGAGCCGGTTCGGCAGACGGAATGGACATGCGGCGATCCCGTGCATCACATACCGGCCGAGAATACGCCGTGCCCGTGAAACTGTCGTGTGGACAAATGCCGCAACCCGGCCGCCATGGGCGCGTGCCGGGCTGCGAAACCCATCGACGCGCTGCCTGTCCGCGACGGGCGCGGACCTTGCAGGCGGGAGGCCATCTTCAGAACGTCACGGTCAGGCTCATGCGCGCACCCTGGTCGCGCACGCCGCCGGCGAACTGGCCGAGGTAGCCGGCATCCACGCTGACGTTCCCGGCCAGCTTGAAGTCGATGCCGAGGTCGGTGGTGAACGCATGCCGGGCCACCGGCATGCCGGCGACCGCGAAACTGCTGCCGCCGCGCACGAAACGCGCCGTGGCGACGGGCGCCAGGTCGCCCCAGGCTTGCTGCCAGCCGAGGCTGGCATGGGCACGGATGCCGCCGGCGGCATCCAGCGCCAGCGTATCGCGCAGGCCCAGCGTGGCGGTGTTCACCGCGGCGCTGTTGCCGGCGACGGACAGCGCGGCGTCGCCGCCGCCCTCCCGCAGGGCGTCGCTGTGCACCTGCACCCGCGCCACGTTCACGAACGGCTCCAGTTGCTGGCCTGCGCCGGCCCGGAACCGATAGCCGCCTTCCACGTAAGCCTGCATGGTCTGTGCGTGGTGCTCGCTTTGCAGCCAGTCGCTGTAGCTGCCGAAGGCGATCGCGCGGTTGCCGTGCACGTCCTGCCACGCGTATACGGCACCGGCGCGCAGCATGAGCGCTCCGAGCGTGCCGCTGCCGTAGATGCCGACGTGGTCGCCGAGCACGTGCGCCGACGAGCCGACGCTGTCCGACCGGATCGAGTTCTGGCCGTGGCCGAGCACCGCGCCCAGCCGGGCATCGCTGCCGAGGGGAAGATCCGCGCCCACCAGCAGTCCGCTGCCGTCGGCCTGCAGCCGGGCGGCATTGCCGTCGCCGGCATGGTGTCCGCCATGGCCCCAGGCACTGGCCCAGGCCGCGACGCCCTGCGCGGTGGTGCCGGCGGCATCGTCGCCCTCGCCCAGCAGGTGGCGGTTGATGGCATCGCGCACGTAACGGCTGTCGTCGACCAGCGCGGTGCGGGTGCTGGCGTGGATCGCGCCGGAGAGCTGGTCGAAGGCGTGCCGGGCGGTGGGGGCATCGAGCGCGGTCAGCGCGGAATACAACGGGCTGGCGAAGCCGAAGCCGTTGGTCACGGTGGCCACGGCCTGCTGGTTCGGCGTCTGCGTGACGCTGGCGAAGCTGATGTCGTTGCGCTGCAGCGACAGGTTCACCGCGTTGGCGGTGTAGGTCAGTAGCGGATCGAGGAAGCTCAGGCTGGAGCTGGCCGAGGCGAACTGGCCCGTCACCCCACCGGCGGCGGTGAGGATGGTGTAGTCGGTGCGCGGTGCCCAGGTGCCGCTGTCGGCCAGCACCAGGGCCGTGCCGGCGAGGCTGGCGGTGCCGCCGACGCGCAGCAGGCTGGCCTGGCCGCCAGGCGTGGCTTCCGTCTCGAACACGCCGTTGCCGGCCTGGGTGTAGTTGCCCTGGACGGTGAGCGTGCCGATCGAGCCGCCCGCCCACAGCGTGCCGCCGTTGCTGACGTCGCCGCCGATGGTGCCGTGGCCGCGCAGCGTGCCGCCGGCGTTCACCTGCACGTTGCCGCCGAGGAAAGCCGTGGGCGTGTTCGCGTCGCCCACTTCCAGCGTGCCGGCCTGCACGCTGGTGCTGCCGGCGAAGCTGCTGCTGTTACCGTCCAGGATCAGCGTGCCGGCACCGGTCTTGGCGAAGCTGCCGTTGCCGCTGAGCGCACCACTGAAAGTGCCGTCGCTGGCCTGTTCGAACACCAGCGCGGCGTTGTCGGCGATGTTGCCCTGCAGGCTGGCGGTGTCGCCCTGCAGCGTGCCGGCGTTGATGGTGGTGCCGCCGGAGTAGCTGTTGGCGGCGGAGAGGATCAGCGTGCCGCTGCCGTTCTTGGTCAGCGTCCCGTTGCCGGAAATCGCGCCGGCAAACGTGCCCGCACTGTTCTGCTCGAACACCAGCGCGGCGTTGTCGGCGATGTTGCCCTGCAGGCTGGCGGTGTCGCCCTGCAGCGTGCCGGCGCTGATGGTGGTGCCGCCGGAGTAGCTGTTGGCGCCGGTCAGCGTCAGCGTGCCGCTGCCCATCTGCGTCAGTGCGCCGCTGCCGCTGACGACGCCGGCGAAGGTCACCGCATCGCTGCGGTCGAAGGCGAGGGTACCGTCGTCGAGCACGTCGCCGGCGATCGCGCCGGTGGTGCCACCGTTGCCGAGCTGCAACACGCCGGCGCTGATCGTGGTACCGCCGCTGTAGCTGTTGGCACCGGTGAGCGTGAGTACGCCGGTGCCGCCCTGGGTCACCGAGCCCGAACCGGAGATCGTGCCGGCAAACGTGCCCGCGCCGTTCTGCTCGAACACCAGCGCGGCGTTGTCGGCGATGTTGCCCTGCAGGCTGGTGGTATCGCCCTGCAGCGTGCCGGCGCTGATCGTCGTACTGCCCGTGTACGTGTTCGCGCCGGTCAGCACCAGGGTGCCGCTACCCTGCTTGTCCAGGCTGCCGCTGCCGGCCAGGGCCTGCGCCACGGTGAACGTGTTGCCCGCGTCGGCGATGTCGAAGCCGCCGCCGGCGCTGCCCAGGGTGATGCCGCGCGTGGTGGCGTGGAAGGCGCTGCCGGTCACTTGCAGCGTGCCGCCATCGAGCGTGAGCGTGCCGCCGGCAGCGCCCAGGTTGCCGTCGGCGGCGACCGACAGCGTGCCGCCGTCGATGGTGGTGCCGCCGGTGTAGCTGTTGGCGCCGGTCAGCACCAGGGTGCCCAGGTCGGTCTTGCGCAGGCCGGCGCTGCCGGCGATGACATTGCTGATCGTGGCGGTATAGCCTGCACCCGCCGCGCTGCCATCGCCGACGCGGACGATCGGCGCCGCGCCGTTGCCGACCAGGGTCAGCGTGCCGCCGGCCAGCGTGTAGCCGTTGCTGGCGAACTGCAGGCCGGTGGCGCTGACCGTGCCGGCGCTGTTGTCCACGGTCACCGTGCCCGGCGCACCGCCGAAGATCGCGAAGCCCGGTTGCGGCGACATCGCTGCCGACACGCTGCCGGTGGCATCGGTCCAGTTCGGCGACGTGGTCGACCAGGTGCCGCTGCCGCCGCCCATCTGGGTGGCGCTGGCGAGGCCGTTGCCGTTCCAGAAGTCCAGCGTCAGGCCGGTGGCGTCGAGCAGGTTGATCTGTTTCGCGCTGGTGAGGTTCTGGATCGTGAGGATGGTGCCCGCCGGCGTGGTGCCCAGCGCGAGGCCGCCGTTGGTTTCGGTCAACGTGCCGCCGTAGGTGAACAGGTTGTACAGGCCCGGGCCCATGCCGCCGGCGTCGGCGACGTTGAGCGTGGCGCCGTTCAGCGCGAGGTTGCCGCCCACGGCGACGCTGTCGCCGCTGCCGAAGGTGGCGAAGTTCGCCCCCGGCGCGCCGAACTGGTAGTCGAGCACGCTGCCCTGGGCAAAGCTCGCGTTGCCGTCGATGGTCAATGTGCCGATGCTGTCGCCCGGCGCCAGGTGCGCGCCCCCGGCGACGTCGACGTTGCCGCCGATCGTGCCGTGGCCACCGAGGATGGCGCCGCCGGCCACGGCCACGTTGCCGCCCAGCGCCGCGCCGTTGCCGGCGAGGCTGCCGACGATCAGGCTGCCCGAGGCCACGGTGGTGCTGCCGGCGAAGGCGCTGCTGTCGCCGTCCAGGGTCAGCGTGCCGCTACCCGTCTGCGTCAGCGTGCCGTTGCCGGAGATGATGCCGCCGAACGTGCCCGCACTGTTCTGCTCGAACACCAGCGCGGCGTTGTCGGCGATGTTGCCTTGCAGGCTGGTGGTATCGCCCTGCAGCGTGCCGGCGCTGATGGTGGTGCCGCCGCTGTAGCTGTTGGCGCCGGTCAGCGTCAGCGTGCCGCTGCCCATCTGCGTCAGTGCGCCGCTGCCGCTGACGACGCCGGCGAAGGCCACCGCATCGGCGTGGTCGAACGCCAGCGTGCCGTTGTCGGCGACGTTGCCGTTGCCGATCGAGCCCGTGGTGCCGCCGTTACCCACCTGCAGCGTGCCGGTGGCATCGATCGTCGTACCCGTGACGTTCGACAGATCATTGCTGTCGATCACCCAGGTGACCGCACCGTTGGCGTTGCTCAAACGCAGCGCGCCGGCGAAGGTGGTGGTGCCGGTCACTGCCGCGGAATACAGCTGCGTGCCCGTGCCGTTCAATGTCAGCGTCGACGCGCTGTCGGCGCCGATGTCCAGATTGCCCTGGATGACGCCGCCGGTCGTCAGGGTGACGGTGTTGGCCGAGGCCGGATCCAATTGCACGTTGCCGATGATCGTGCCGGCGTTGCTCAGCGTCAGCGCGCCACCGAAACCCGCGCCGTCGCTGGCCGTGGCCGCGAAGATGCTGCAATCGCCCGTGCTGCCGCAATCGCCCGTCGCCGTGCCCTTCGCCTCGATCAGGCCGCCGGCCGAGTTGACGATCGAGCCGCCGCTCATCAGCTCGACACCGCTCGTTGCCCCTACGATGCTGCCGGCGTTCTGCAAGGTCAACGGAGTAGCCTGTCCGAGGATGGCGCAATTGTCCGTCGTAGAGCAATTGCCATCAATCGCGGACGTAGACTGGATCAGCGCCCCGGCGCCGTTGTTGATCGTCGAGGACGTCCCGCTCGCCCCATTGATATACACGCCGACATTGCCGGCGGTGATGGTGCTGCCCGTGCCGGTGTTGACGACGCTGCCGCCATCAAACAAGGCTACCCCCACTCCAAACGCGGAGGTGGCGGATACTTCAATACGTGCGCCATTGCTGTTGGTGACTGTGCCGCTTCCACCCACGATCTGCACGCCAAAGCTATTCGAGCTATTCGAGCCGCTGATGATGCTGCCGGAGCCGGTGTTGTCCACCTCGCCGCCGCTGAACATGGCCACACCCACCGCCAGGCCGCTGATGCTTGCGCCGCCGGTGTTGTGCACCGTGCCGGTTGCACCCTCGATCTGCACGCCATAGCCATAGCCGCTTGCACCCGAAGCGCTGATGCTGCCGCCGTCATTGGTGATGGTGCCGCCGTCCCTCAAAGACACGCTCACCTGATCACCACTGATGCTGCCGCCGCTTAAGTTCTTCACGGTCGCTGTGCCGCTATTCGAATCGACTGCGTCAGCATCCACGACATTGGAGATCGTGCCCGCGTTGACCAGGGTCGCGCCATTGTTCAGCACGATGTAATTGGCCAGCGACACGCCGCTGTCCACCTTCAACGTTGCGTTCTGGCTGGCGGTGTTGTCCACCGTCGCCATGCCGCTACCCAGCGCGCCGCTGGACGCCGCTTCCAAGGTGCCGCCATTGACGAGGCTGTCGCCGGTGTACGTGTTGGTGCCGGTCAGCGTTTCCGTACCCGTACCCTGCTTCACCAGGCTGCCGCCGGCGCCGCCGACCACGCCGCCGAACGTTTGGTTGCTGCTGTCGCCGAAGGTGAGCGTATTGCCGCCCAGCATCACCGTACCACCCGTCGTACCGCCGCCGCTCAGCGCGCCGACGACCTGGTTGCCCGCCGCGGAAATATCGAAACCCGCGCCGCTGGCGTTGGCGAGCGTCACCGCACCCGTCGCGGCAAGGCTGCCGCCGGGACCGATCGCCACGATGCCGGCGTCGATCGTCGTGCCGCCGGTGTACGTGTTCGCGCCGGTCAGCGTCAGCGTGCCGGTACCCGCCTGCGTCAGCGAGCCGGTGCCGGAAATCACCCCGCCGTAGCTCACGCCGGCGCTCTGGTCGAACACCAGCGCGGCGTTGTCCGTCACGTTGCCCAGGATCGATCCGCTCGTTCCGCCGTTGCCCAGCTGCAAGATGCCTGCGCTGATCGTGGTGCCGCCGGTGTACGTGTTCGCGCCGGTCAGCGTCAGCGTGCCGCCCGACAGCGCCAGGCTGCCGCCGGTACCGCCGCTGTTGCCGCCATCGGTGATGGCGCCGCCGAAGCTGCCCGACGCGTTGCTCAGCGTCAGCGCGTTGCCGCCCAGGTAGACGGTGCCGCCGCCCACCAGGCTGGTGATGCTTGCGCCGCTGCCCGCGCCCGAGATGTCGAAGGTGCCGTTGTCGGTCAGGCCGCCGAGCGTCATGGTGCCGGAACCGGCAAGCGTCAGGCGGCCGCCGCTGTCGATGAGGGTCGTGCCGCCGGCGACGGCGGCATCCGCACCGTTCGCCGTCGCGGGATTCAGCGTCAGCCCGGCCGTGCCGCCGAGCGTCAGCGCGCCCGTGCCGCCGATGACGATATTGTTGGCCGCGGTGAGGGTGAGCGTGTTGGCATTCCAGCTCACCGCGTCATCGACGTTGATGTTTCCGGTGCCTGTGGTGCCGCCGCTGCTGGAAAGTATCGTGACGTTGCCGGTCGCCAGGCTGCTGGCCAGCGTCGCGCCGCTGATGTCACCGCCGCTGATGGCGATGGTGAAGTCCTGCACCGCCGCTGCCGGCCGTGCGATGCCGGCCAGGGCCAGGCCCAGGGCCGTGGCGCAGGCCAGCGTCAGCGGGTGGCGGCGCGGCGCCGGCGCGGCCGTGCCGCTGTCGCCGTGGCCGGTGCCGGCCAGTTCGGACACGACCTGCACGACGCGCTTGGCCCGGTTCCAGACCAGTCGGTAGATACGGTTCATGCTTGCGCTCCTGTAGGTTGCCGTGTCTTGGCGTGCGGGCCCGCGACGGGGGTCGGACGATGCGCACGTCGACATGGAAATTGTCGAACGGGCCACGCAGCGGGCGCTCATTGCGCCCTGCCGGGCAGCCGAACAGTCCAGCCAGCGGGCTGCCGATGGCGGCCTGCTGGCGCGGACCCCGGCGCAGCAGCGCGGCGGGGCTCGACCGTGGCGAGCCGGAAATGGAATGGATGCGCTGGAACACGGCCCCCCCTGCCGTGTGTCGCGTTGGACGACCGCCCCGCTTGGCGCGGCGAACGTTATTCACATCACATTAACCGAAACGGAAAGGTATTGAAAACCGGCGAAATCAGGGTGGCGGGCTGTACGCCAGGGATGCCCAGCGCGCCGCCCGGTACGCGGCACGCCCGGCCATCATCGTGACTGCCAGCTGTACGCCGTCGCTCGCGCGGCCGGCCACTAAGTTGCCGATAAGTATCGAAGCGTATCTACGAACCATGCCCGCGGCGATGGCTGGCGGGCATCGGCGATTCGCCCGGTACGGCGGATCGAGCGGCCGGACCCCGGTTCGCGGGAAGGGCGCGAGCCGGGCATCGAGATAGAACCGACGGAGGTGTGTCATGGTCAAGCGCGTGGTTGCCCGGAAAATGTGGATCGGACTGGCCGTTGCGGCATTGTGTGCCGCGCCGCTGGGCGCATCGGCCCATGGCCACTGGGGTCACGGCGACTGGCATCGGCATGGCTGGGGCGGTGGCGACTGGCATGGCGACCGCGGCGACTGGCATCGCGACGGCTGGCGTCGCGACGACGACCGGGACGGTGGCGGCTGGCTGGCGGGCGCGGTGGTGGCCGGTGCCGTGGCGGGCCTCATCGACGGCGCCGTTGCTCCGGCGCCCGGCTACTACGAAGCGCCGCCGACGGTGGTCTACCGCCGGCCCACCAGGGTGATCTACGAGGACGCGCCGGTGGTCACGCGGACCGTCGTATATGGCGCGCCCTACGGCTCGCGTTACGACGACGATGACGGCGACTGATCGCGCGCCGTGCGGTTCCACCGAGCCCGGCCCCGGCCGGGCTCTTCGTTTCGGGTCCGTCCGGCTTGGGCGCAGGTGACACTCGCGGCCGCCGCAGAAGGAAGCGGGCGTCGACCGCGGCACCAGCCGGATGAGGCGGCGACCGGACCGGAGGAGTGCGCATGCGGCATTTGTCCACGCGGACAGCGATCGACAAGGCATTCGCCCTCGCGCTTGGGCTCAAGGCCATCGATGCGCTGGGCGAAGCGGCGGGTGGCCTGTGGCTGCTGCTGATCGATCCGCGGTGGCTGCAGGGCTGGGCCGCCGCGTTCTTCGCGCCGGAGCTGCGCGAGGATCCGCACGATTTCCTCGCCACCCACATCCTGCACGGGGTGGCCCAGTTCAGGCCGCACGCCATGCTGTTCGCGGCCGCCTACCTGCTTTCGCACGGCGTGGCGAAGCTGGTCGTGGTGGTGGAGATCGTGCGCGGCCGGCGGTGGGCCTATCCGGGACTGATCGCGCTGACCGCGTTGTTCGCGGCCTACCAGCTTTACCGCATGGCGGTGGCCGGTCTCACGCCGGGTTATCTCGCGCTGACGCTGTTCGACCTGGCGATCATCGCCCTCACCGTCGTGGAGTACGCCAAGCTGCGCTCGCACCCCCGCCAGCCGCGCCGCGCGCCGCCATGCCATGACCGACGGGACTGATGGCTCAGCCGTGTTGCGCGAACGCGTCGCGGGTGAGGTTCTCCGGCGCGCCGTCGGTGCAGGCCACGTCGTCCTCGATGCGGATGCCGCCGAATTGGCGGAAGTGGTCCACCTTCGCCCAGTCGATCTCGCCGGCGAACGGCCCGTCGCGCAGTTCCTGCAGCAGCATGTCGATGAAGTACAGGCCCGGTTCGATCGTCACCACCATGCCCGGTTCCAGCGTGCGCGTCAGGCGCAGGTAGGGATGGCCGTCCGGGCGGGCGATCGCTCCGCCGCGTTCGCTCTGCTGGAAGCCGGCGACGTCATGCACCTGCAGTCCGATCGGATGGCCCAGGCCGTGCGGGAAGAAGGCGGCAGTGACGCCGGATTCCACCGCGCTCTCCGCGCTCATGCGGATGAAGCCGTGCTCGCGCAGCACGCCGGCCAGCACGTGATGGGCATGGACATGCAGCTCGGGGTAGCTCTGCCCGGCGCGTACCTTGCCCGCGTAACCGAGCTGGGCGGCATCCATGCTGTCGATCAGCGCCTGGAACTCGCCGGCGCCCGCGCCGGCGTAGGTGCGGGTGATGTCGCTGGCATAGCCGGCGCAGCTGGCGCCGGCGTCGATCAGGAAGGAGCGGTGGCTGGCCGGCGGCATGCGGTCGAAGTGCATGTAGTGCAGCACCGCGCCGTGCTGGTTGAGGCCCACGATGCTGGCGTACGGCAACTCGGCGTCGATCTGCCGTGCCGCGGCGAGATAGGCCAGGTGGATGCCGAACTCGCTCTCGCCGGCGCGGAACGCGGCCTCGGCGGCGCGGTGCGCGCGTGCGCCGATGCGGTTGGCCTCGCGCATCAGCGCCAGCTCGTACGGCGTCTTGTAGCTGCGGTGCCAGTGCAGGTAATCGAGCACCGCCACCGGGTTGTTGATCGCGATGCCGGCGGTGTCAGGACACGGCTCCCCGATCACCGCACTGCGGCCGCGCGGCAGCTGCGCCAGCGCCTCTTGCGGCGTACGCACGACCGCGATGTCGAACGCGCCCACCCAGTAGCCGCTGGGCGCGTCGGGTACCACATGCCAGTAGTCGCGCGGCTGCAGGAACACCAGCTTCGGCGGCGATCCCGGGGTGTACACGAGCCAGCTGCCCGGCGCGTTGGTCAACGGCAGCCAGTGCTTGAAGTGCGGGTTGGCCACATACGGATAATGCGCGTCATCGAGGAATTTCAGCCCCGGCATGCCGGCGGCGATCACCAGATGATCGAATCCGCCGAGCGCGAGAGCCTGGTCGGCACGGTCGCGCAGGGTCGACAGATGCTGGGGGTAAAGCGAGGCAAGCTGATCGTGCATGGGGGTTCCTGGAGGGGCAGTTGTCGCCGGCGGGCAGTCGGCTCGAATGCGCCAAGGGCCGCGGCCCCGGGCGGGGCGGGGCCGGCGGGTGCCATGATGATGCGCCGATGCCGACACTTCCGGCAAAGTGTCAGGCCTGCTCCAGCCAGCTTTCGAGCCTGGCGGCATCGGCATCGCTGATCGCCACGATCCGGTAACCGGCCCAGATCTGCCCCGGGCTGGCGGCCGGGGCGTGCCATTGCTCCTGGATGCCGGCCTCGATCGGTTGCGATTGCGTCAACAGGCGGCCCGCTGTCGGCAAGGCCATGCTGACCTGATAGACGGCCTCGCTGCGGGGTGCGCGCGTGCTGATCAGCAGCATGCCGGTCGCGGAAAGATTGCCCAGATGCCCGATCGGCTCATTGCGGATCACGTCGGTCACGATGGCGGTGAACGGCGTGCGCTTGCGCTGGGCGCGGCGCTGGTTGACGGTCTTGTCGGGCGGATTCATCGGCGCTCGGACTCCTGCGCGGCGGCGCGCGGGACATCGGCATTCTGGCGCAGGCTGCGGGTCAGGCTGAGCCAGGCGCGATCCAGCAGGCTCTCGCGCTGCGGCGGCAGTTCCCGTACGCGCCCCTTGGCGATGGCATGGGCCAGTTCCTGCAGGTTCATCTGCTCGCTGCGCGCGCCGCGGCGATTGACGAACAGGACATTGCCCGACACCGGCGAGAACCATGCCAGTTTGCGTTGCGTAAGCTGGCCGCTGACCGGGTCGAGGAATTCGAACCAGCTGCCGTACGGCAGTTTGCGCAGGCGGTTGTGGATGCTCGCTTCCTGCGGTCCGAGCACCGGTACGGCCGCTTCGGTCTGGTTGTCGATGCTGGCCGGCTGCGTGCCCCGCTCGCGCTGCGCGCCAGGGCGCTGGTGCTGCTTCAGCCGCTGGGCAAGCATGGTGGCGCTGGGCAGGTTGTTGTCCGGGGGTATCGCCATGGCCGGTGGGGGCGCTGGCGCGAGGGCCGGGTCCGGCACCGCCTTGCCGGCAGGCGGGGGCGCCGGGTTTGCCGTCGTGTCGGCGGGCGCTTGTGCGGAACTGCCTGGCCGGGCTTCGTCGGCAGCGGTATGGGCGGCGGTGTCCAGCAGCCGCCGGGTTGCCAGGGCGGCCTCCTCTGCCGGCATGCCGATCTGTTGCAGTCCCGCCTCCACCGCATGCCGCAGGCGCTGGCGGTCGTCGACCGGCAGCCGGCCGAGCAACTGGTCGGTGATCGCCAGTTGGGTCTTGAACGCGTCGCTGTCCTCGCCGTGACGCAGCAAGGTCAGCGCCAGCACGTCCGACCAGGCGCGATCCATCATCGTTCGCAGCAGGCCGCGCGGCGGCGATTGCGCGAAGCGCTCCGCCAGCACCTCGGCGGCCTGGCGACGCGCCTGGTCCAGCCGCTCGCGCCCGCGTGCCGCCTCGGTATGGCGACGCTCGGCGGCTTGCGCCTTGCGGCTGAGCAGGCTCAGGTGATGTTCGATATCGGCCAGCAGGGCGGTGTACAGGCCGGCGCTGGGCGGTTCCTGCTGGGTTCGGGCGACCAGTTGTTCCAGGGTGGCCGCCAGTGCCCGGTCGCTCTCGTCGTCGTTGCCGTCGAGCCAGTCGTTGGCCACTTCGGTGACCCGGTCCAGCAGTTTTCGCGCCGGATGCTCCCGCTGCTCGAAGAATTCGTGGTCGGTGACCGCCATGCGCAGCACGGGCAACTGCAGGTTGCCGAGCAGGGCGCGTGCATTGCCGCCCTGCTTCAATTGCTGGCCGATCTGCTCGAACAGCATGGCCACCAGCTCCACCGTGTCGCCCTGTTCGCCGCTGAGCTGGGTGTGCGGTGCGCCGCTGGGCTTGCCGGCGTTGAGCTGGGCCAGCAGTTCCTCGCGCAGTCGTTGGGCGCTGCGCAATTCGCGGCCGGCCTGGTCGGTAACCCTGGCCAGGTGCTGCTGCAACGCAGCCAGCGCGGTCTGCAATTCATCGGGACTGGCGACACGCTCAGCCAGCGATGCGCCCGCCGCGTGGTCGCCGCGTCGCTGTGCCAGGAGATTGCGCAGCGATTCGAGTACCTCGATGGAGCCACCTTGCGGAGCCGTGGCGCTGCCGGCCGGATGCGGCGGTTCCGTGGCCTCTGCGGCGGCATCCGTTTCGGCCGCGCCCCGGCGCGATGGTTGTTTGGCAAGGCGCGGGATCGGGTTGGCGCGCAATTTCTGCAGGATGCCGTCGGCCAGCAATTGCGTGTTGATGCCGACATACAGCGGCGCCAGGTTCCGGATCACCTGCTGATCGAAGTTGCTGAACAGCAGCAGCTGGTGTTGCGCCGGCAGTGCCAGTTCGCTGCTGGCCTGGTGGCATGCCTTGGCCAGCGCATGCGGGCCCAGCGGCAGCGCCTCGCCGTCCAGCGGCGGGCTGCCGACCAGTACCGCAAACCGGTAGCCCAGTTCGTACAAGGCGTTGCCGTGCAGTGTCTCGCCGCGCGCGCCAAGCCGCTCCACGGCCATGCCCAGCTCCTGCTCGACTGGGTCGAGCAGTTCCAGCGACGCCCATCCGGTCGCTTTTTCGGGGCCGGTGCCATCGGCCTTTGCATCGATGTCGCTGAAGGCCTTGCCAAGCCGGGCGAGGAACCGCTCCTCGAACGCGCTTCGATCCCGCAGCACGCGCTGCCGGCTGGCAAAATAGTCCTGTTGCTCCGCGTTGTCGTGCGCACGATCAGCCAGCGCAAACAGCTGTTGCGCGAACGATCCCAGGCATCGGCGCAAGGGCTCATGCAGCCCCTGCGCCATCATCGTGTAGCTGGTTTCGAGCAGATGTCGTGCGCGTGGCGGCCAGTGCCGGCTGTCGATGCCGACGGGCGGAGGGGTGGCGCGAGAATGCCGCGGTTCCTGTCCGACATCCATGAAAGAGCCTGCCTGTTCTTCCGAAGGCGCCAGTTTATGTCGATTCGGCCGGACCTGCCTAGGAGCCTGGGCGGCAGAAACGCAAGCGGCGGCGCTTTCAGGTGGACGTTTCCAGCCAGCGTTCGAGCCGTGCGGCGTCGTCTTCGCCGATCGCGATGATGCGATAGCCGGCCCAGACCTGCCCGGCGGAGGGTGCGCTCTCGTGCCACTGCTCCTGCACGCCCGCTTCGATGTACTGCGGCTGCGCGCCGTCGCTGCCCACCAGGGGCAGGCGCAGCTGATAGATAGCCTCGCTGTTTGGCGCGGTGGGGCTGATCAGCAGCAAGCCGGTGGCCGACAGGTTGCCGAGCTGGCCGAATGGCTCGTCCGTGATGACATCGATGACTGCGGCGGCGAAATGGACGGGTTTGCGCCGTGCACGCCGTTGTTCGCGGGTGGGCAGGTCGGCCCGGTTCATGGAGTGCGCCCGGACGCGATGGCGCGGGGCGGGTGACCCAGTTCCCGGGCCAGCGCGCGCCACGCGTGGTCAAGCACGTCTTCGTGCTCCGTCGGCAGTTCGCGCACGCGGCCGTTGGCGATTTCCGTGGCCAGTTGCAGCTGGCCGAGCTCCTCCGCGCGCTGGCCGCTGCGTGTGGCAAACAGGCTGTGCCCGGTCAATGGCGAGTACCACACCAGCCTGCGGCGCTTGCCGCGGCCGCCGATCGGGGCGACAAACTCGAACCACGCTCCGGCGTGCAGCGCGCGCAGATGCCGATGAATGCGCAACAGCTCCGTGTTCGGCGCGGCCGTCGCGGTGGCTGGGCTGTCCGCCGGATCGCCGCCGCCGGTCCGGGCGGCGTCCTGCTGGCGCCGTTCGTGCGGGGACTGGCGCCGCGAGAGCCGCGAAAGCAGCGCGTCGGCATCGAACGTGTCGTTGTCGACGGGCGCGTTGCGGCCCGCGTCGAGCAGTTGCCGGGCCACCTGCACCGCATCGTCCGCCTGCATGCCGATCTGGCGCAGGCCCGATTCCACTTCACGCTGCAGCTTGGCGGCATCGCCGACCGGCAGGCCGCCGAGCAGCTGGTCGGTGACTGTCAGCCGGGTGCCGAAGATCTCGCTGTGTTCGCCGTGACGCAGCAGCGTCAGCGCCAGCACATCGGACCAGGTGCGGTCGAGCAGGGCGACCAGCAGGCGTTGCGGCGACGACCGCGCGTAGTGTTCGGCCAGCAGCGCGGTGGCGCGATGACGTGCCTGTTCGAGCTGTTCGAGGCCGTGCATCGCCTTCACCAGCCGGCGCTCGGCCTGTTGGGTCTGCTGCTGCAGTTGCGCTTCGTACTTTTCGATGTCGTCCAGCAGGGCGGCATGCAGGCTGGCGCAGGGGGCTTCGCGGCCGGCGCGCGCGATCAGTTGTTCCAGCCGGTCGCGCACGCTGCGGGCGGTTTCGCCGCCGGTGTCGTCGAGCCATTCGCCGGCGATTTCGACCATCTTGCCCAGCATCCTGCGGGCAGGATGCCGGGGCTGCTCGAAGAACCGCGGGTCGGCCAGTGCGGCGCGCAGCATCGGCAACTGCAGGCGGTCCAGCAGCGCCTGTGCGTCGCCGTCCGGCGGCAGCTGCTGCGCGATCTGCCGGAACAGTCCCGCGATCAGTTCCATCGTTTCGTCCTGCGCCGCGCTGAGGACGGCGCGCGGCGCATGGGCGGGGCGCGCAACGCCGAGCTGGATGAGCAATTCCTCGTGCAGGCTGCGGTGCCGGGCTGGCGGGGTTTGCCCGGCGGGCCGGGTGAAATGTTCATGCAGCGCGGCGAGTGCGGCCTGCAGTTCTTCGTCGGTCACGCTGCTGCTGGCGGGCGGGTGGGCGTCCGGCGCGGCATTTTGGCCGACGGCCGGTTCGGACGGCTTGCCGGGCATGGCATCCCGGTGGCCGCGCTCGTTCGCGACGGCTGGCGCAGCGGGCAGGGGATCCGCCGGCTCCTTCGCGCGATCGCGTCGCGCCGCGTTCCGCGGCACGGCGAACGGATGCAGCTCCGGCAGGATGCCGTCCGCTTGCAGGTGGTCATTGATCAGTTTGTGCAGGGATGCCAGCCCATCGATCAGGCTGCTCTCCAGGCTGTGCAGCAGCAGCAATTCGTGCTCGCGCGGCAGGCCCAGCGCCTGGCTGGCCACGCTGAAGGCGCGGGCCATCGCCCGCGGGCCGACCGGCAGCGCATCCCCGGTCAGCGGGGGCGAGGCGATCAACGCCGCCAGCCGGTATCCCAGTTCGACCTGCGGCAGGCCGCCGCGTGCCTCGCTGCGCGCGACCAGCTGATCGAGGCTGGCAATCACTTCATGCTCCAGCGGATCGAGCAGGCTCAGTGTCTGCAGGGGCCCTGCGCCGGATTTCGGCAGCGGCTGGCCAAGCCGGTCGAAGGCCTGGCCGATGCTGGCGATGAACTGCCGGTCGAACGCGTGGCGCTCGTTCTGCAGCTTCTGGCGAGTGGCCAGGTATTGCTGCTGGTCGAGATGGCTGCGGGTGCGCTCGGCCAGCTGCTGCAGGCGCATCTCGAAATGGTCCAGGCTGATCATCAGCGGCTCGTGCAGCCAGCCGCCGCACAGCGAACGCAATTCGTCCAGCAAACGCCGCGTTCGTGCCGGCCGGCGCGTATCGGGACGATCGGCAGGATGGCTGCCGCCAGTCTGCGTTGAAGCGGACGTCTCGTCGTGCATGGCACCCTCCATCGAGTACCTGACGGCTTCAGTCTATGCCGATTCCGCGGGATCCGCCCGCCTCTGCGCCATGCCGTCAGGCGAGAAAGCTGGCGATCACGTCGTTGAGGAAGCGCTGGCCCAGGGCGGTCGTGCGCAGTCGCTGCGGGTCGTCATGCAGCCAGCCGCGCTGGCGGGCGCGGTCCAGCGCCGGCGCGATGTTCGCGGCGGGAAGGCCGGTGCGCTCGGCGAACTCGGCGAGCGGCACGCCGTCGACCAGGCGCAGGGCGTTGAGCATGTACTCGAACGGCAGCTCGGTCGTCTCGATCGTGGCGTCGCCGCCGAGCCGCGCCGGGGCACCGGCGGCGGGCAGATACGCGCGGGGGTGGCGGACCTTCCAGCGCCGGCGCACCAGGCCGTTGCCGGCGTCGCTCAGCTTGCCGTGCGCGCCGGCGCCGATGCCCAGGTAATCGCCGAAGCGCCAGTAGTTGAGGTTGTGCGCGCAGCGCCGGCCGGGTTGCGCGTAGGCGGAGATTTCGTACTGGCCGTAGCCGGCGGCGGCGAGACGCTGTTCGCAGGCTTCCTGCATCGCCCAGGCGTGATCGTCGTCCGGCAATGGCGGCGGATTGGCGGCGAAGGCGGTGTTCGGCTCCAGCGTCAGCTGATAGTGCGAGATGTGCGCGGGCTCGAGCGCGATCGCGCGTTCCGCGTCGGCCAGTGCGCCTTCGGACGTCTGTTGCGGCAGCGCGTACATCAGGTCGAGGTTGATGTTGCGGTAGCCGGCGTCCTGCGCCGATTTCACCGCGGCCTCGGCCTCGGCCGCCGAATGGATGCGGCCGAGCCGCTTCAGCTTGTCGTCGTCGAAGCTCTGCACGCCGAGCGAAAGCCGGTTCACGCCGGCCGCCAGATAGCCGTCGAAACGGCCATGCTCGACCGTGCCGGGATTGGTTTCCAGGGTGATCTCGCAGCCGTCGGCGAATGGCAGCCGCGCGCCCGCGCCGTCCAGAAAGCGCGCCACCAGCTCGGGCTTGAACAGGCTCGGCGTGCCGCCGCCGAAGAACACGCTGACGATGGGGCGGTTTTCCAGCGCAGCGCCGAAGTCGCCGATGTCGGCGTCCAGGTCGGCCAGCAGCGCGTCGATGTAGTCGGCGTAGGGCGGCGGCGCGCCGCGCAGGCCGTGCGAGTTGAAGTCGCAGTACGGGCACTTCTTCACGCACCACGGCATGTGGACGTACAGCGACAGCGGCGGAGCGAGCAACGGCATCGGCGCAGTGTAGCGGGTTGGCGCATGTTATTACATAAGTTATAATTAGCATCGATCAGTACGAGGGCGTTCCGATGAACCTGAAACTCAAGATCACCACGGTGGGCAATTCCGTCGGCGTGGTGCTGCCGCGTGAACTGCTGGCGCGCCTGCGCGTGGCGAAAGGCGACACGCTCTACGTCACCGAACTGCCGGACGGCATCAAGCTGGCGCCGTTCGATCCGGGCTTTGCGGCCAAGATGGAGGTGGCTGAGCGGGTGATGCGCGAGGATCGCGACGTGCTCAAGCGCCTGGCGTCATGACCATGATCGTCTGGATCGATCAAGCCCTGGTGCTCGCCATCCACGATCGCCAGCTTGCCGAGCATGGTGGCGGCGGTGGCGTGCGCGATGAGGGACTGCTCGAATCCGCCCTGGCGCGGCCGCAACAGATGCTGGCCTGCGCCGAACCGGAGCCGGATTTGCCCGACCTTGCCGCCGCGCTTGCCCACGGCCTGGCGCGCAATCATCCGTTCGTGGACGGCAACAAGCGCACGGCGTATGTCGCGTGCCGTACGTTTCTGGCATTGAACGGCGCAGAGCTTGTCGCCGAAGTGGACGACAAGTACACCACCTTCCTCGCCCTCGCCGACGGCCGCCTGAGCGCCGAGGACTTCGCCTCCTGGCTGCGCACCCACCTGCGTACGCAGCGCGTGCAGGAAGCGCCGGCGCGCTACCGCGGCAAGAAGTCGCTCAAGGCGCGCTGAAGTCGAATCCCGGGCCGCGTCCCCGGGCATGGCAGCCGAAGGGGCGGACTCAGGCTTCGGACCCGAGTCGCGCGTGCAGTCGCGCCAGCGCCTGGCCGCGATGGCTCAGGCGGTTCTTCAGGGCGGGGTCGAGTTCGGCGGCGCTCAACGACTGGCCGTGCGGCAGGAACAGCGGGTCGTAGCCGAAGCCCTGCGTGCCGCGCGGCGCGTCGAGGATGCGGCCGTGCCAGCGGCCCTCCGCGATCAGTGGCGCCGGGTCGGCGGCGTGGCGCAGCAGCACCAGCACGCAGATGAAGAACGCACCGCGCCCGGCTGCCGGCACGCTCTCCAGTTCCCGCAGCAGGCGGGCGTTGTTGGCGGCGCTGTCGCCGTGGCCGCCGGCGTAGCGGGCCGAATGCAGGCCGGGAGCGCCGCCGAGCGTGGGTACGCACAGCCCCGAGTCGTCGGCCAGCGCCGGCAGGCCGGCGACCTGCGCGGCATGGCGCGCCTTGAGCAGGGCGTTCTCGACGAAGCTGAGGCCGGTTTCCTCGACGTCGCCGATGCCCAGGCTCGACTGCGCGATCACCTCGAAACCGCTGTCGGCGAGCAGCGCGCCGAATTCGGCGAGCTTGCCGCGGTTGCCGCTGGCCAGCACGATGCGTTGCATGCCGGCCTCAGCCGCCTTGCGCCAGCGCCGCGCGCTGCGCGGCCACCAGCTCGCCGATGCCTTTTTCGGCCAGCGCCAGCAGGGCGTCCATCTCGTCGCGGCGAAAGGCGTGGCCCTCGGCGGTGCCCTGCACCTCGATGAAGCCGCCGCCGTCGTTCATCACCACGTTCATGTCGGTGTCGCAGCTGGAGTCCTCGGCATAGTCGAGATCGAGCACCGGCAGGCCCTGCCAGATGCCGACCGACACCGCGGCGACCGCGCCGACGATCGGGTTGCGCTTGAGGTTCTCGCGCTGCATCAGCAGGTTGACCGCGTCGACCAGGGCCACGTAGGCGCCGGTGATCGCCGCGGTACGGGTGCCGCCGTCGGCCTGCAGCACGTCGCAGTCCAGCGTGATCACGCGCTCGCCCAGCGCCTGCCGATTGACGCAGGCGCGCAGGCTGCGGCCGATCAGCCGCTGGATTTCCATCGTGCGCCCGCCCTGGCCGCCGCGTGCGGCTTCGCGCTGCATGCGCGTGTTGGTCGCGCGCGGCAGCATGCCGTACTCGGCGGTGACCCAGCCCTCGCCCTTGCCGCGCAACCACGCCGGGGCGCGGTCCTCGATGCTGGCGGTGCACAGCACGCGGGTGTCGCCGAAGCCGACCAGCACCGAGCCCTCGGCATGGCGGGTGTAATGGCGTTCGATGCTGACGCTGCGCAGCTGGTCGCTGGCGCGGCCGCTGGGACGGGTGACGGAATTCATGCCGGTGGTTCCTGGTGTCGCTTGGCCGGATTGGGCAAGACGGGACGGGAGAGTTTACCATTGCGCTCTTTTCCCCCTGTCCGGATGGCCCGCGATGATCCGCAGCATGACGGCCTACGCCAGCGCCGAAACCACCGGCCCCGCCGGCACGCTCAGTTGCGAGCTGCGCACGGTCAATCACCGTTATCTGGAACTGAGCCCGCGCCTGCCTGACGAACTGCGCGGCTTCGAGTCGCAGTTGCGCGAGCGCATCGCGGCGAAGCTGTCGCGCGGCAAGCTCGACCTGACCGTGCGCCGCACCAGCGATGCGCGCAGCGGGTTGCTGCAGGTCGACCATGCGTTGCTGTCCCGCTTGTCCGAACTGAACCTGGACCTGGCCGCGCGGTTTCCCGGGATGCAGGTGGAGTTCACCGAATTGCTGCGTTTCCCCGGCGTGCTGCAGCAGAACGCGGCCGATCCCGAGTCCCAGCAGGCGGCCCTGTTCGACGTGCTCGACCGCGCGCTGGATGCGCTCGCCGCGACGCGCGAACGCGAAGGCGAGAAGCTGGGCGAGATCCTGCGCGACAAGCTCGACGGCATCGAGCGCGTGGTCGCCGAGGTGCGCGGCTGGATGCCGGAAATACGCGCCGCCCTGCGGGCGCGGCTGGAGGCGCGGCTGGCCGACCTCAAGCAGCCGGTGGAGCCGGGCCGGCTGGAGCAGGAACTGGTGCTGCAGATCACCCGCACCGACGTGGACGAGGAGCTCGACCGGCTCGACACGCACATCGGCGAGACGCGCCGCGTACTCGGCCTGGCCGAGCCGGTCGGCCGCCGGCTGGATTTCCTGATGCAGGAATTCAACCGCGAGGCGAATACCCTGGGCTCCAAATCGGTCGATGCGCGCAGCACCAATGCCGCGGTCGAGCTGAAGGTGCTGATCGAACAGATGCGCGAGCAGGTACAGAACATTGAATAGGGCCGCCTGCTTGCTGCCGACACGGTCCGCGCCGGTCGTGGCCCGCCGCCTCGATCCTCTTTTCCCGGCGAAACCGGCGCCGGGGCAGAAGCGGCAAAGGCGCCGCGCATGGCCATGACGATGGAAACGGGCACCCTGTTCATCGTCGCCGCGCCTTCGGGTGCCGGCAAGTCGAGTCTGGTCAATGCGCTGCTCGAGCGCGATGGCGAGATCTCGCTGTCGGTGTCGCACACCACGCGGCCGCCGCGGCCGGGCGAGCAGTCCGGGCGGCATTACTACTTTGTCGGGCGCGGCGAATTCGAGCGGGAGATCGCCGAGGGCGTCTTTCTCGAACATGCCCTGGTGCATGGCAACCTGTACGGCACCTCGCGCACCAGGGTGCAGGCGTTGCTGGCGCAGGGGCGCGACGTGCTGCTGGAGATCGACTGGCAGGGCGCCGCGCAGATCCGTCGCAGCAAGCCCGATTGCGTGAGCGTGTTCATCCTGCCGCCGTCGCGCGCCGAGCTGGAGCGCCGCCTGCGCGGCCGCGGCTCGGACAGTGCCGAGGTGATCGAGCGCCGGCTGATCAATTCGCGCGAAGAAATTTCCCATGCCCACGAATTCGATTTCATCCTGATCAACGACGAATTCGAGCGCGCGCTGGACGACCTGCAGGCGATCGTGCGGGCGGTGCGCCAGCGCAGCGCGCTGCAATGGCGGCGGCACGAGGCGCTGATCGCGGAACTGCTCGCCGCCTCGCCTGAGTGACGGCTGAGCGGCCCGGTGGAACCCGCATGGCCTTTCCGCAACGCTTCGGTTATTTTGGCGCTTCTCCACAGCCGTTCGCGCCCATGACCGACTCCGTTCACGCCACGCCCGACGACAGCATGCTGGTGCGAATCCGCGGACTGACCACGGTGCTCGGCGGCAAGACCATCTTCAGCGGCCTGGACATGGACATCCCGCGCGGCAAGATCACCGCGATCATGGGCCCCAGCGGCACCGGCAAGACCACCTTGCTCAAGCACATCACCGGACAGATGCGCGCCGATGCTGGCCGGATCGTGGTGGACGGCCAGAACGTGGCCGAGCTGTCGCGCGAGAAGCTGTACGAGATGCGCGAGGGCATCGGCTACCTGTTCCAGAACTCGGCGCTGCTGACCGATTTCGACGTGTTCGAGAACGTGGCGTTTCCGCTGCGCCAACACACCCGGCTGCCGGAAGTGCTGATCCGCAACCTGGTGCTGCTGAAGCTGCAGGCGGTGGGCCTGCGCGGCGCCGCGGCGCTGATGCCCAGCGAGCTGTCGGGCGGCATGGCGCGGCGCGTGGCGCTGGCGCGGGCGATCGTGTTCGATCCGATGCTGATCCTGTACGACGAACCGTTCGTCGGGCTCGATCCGGTGGCCTTGAACCAGGTGCTGAAATTGATCCGTACGCTGAACCAGACCCTCGGCATCACCAGCGTGCTGGTGGCGCACGAGCTGGCTGCGATACGCCAGGTCGCCGATCACGTGTTCCTGGTCGCCAACGGCAAGGTGGTGGCGCAGGGCGATCCGAAAACCATCGCCGACGACGGTTCGCCGTGGACGCGGCAGTTCTTCGGCGGCGAGGCCGACGGCCCGGTGCCGTTCCAGTATCCGGCCGGCGATTACGCGCAGGCGCTGGGCTTTGCCGGGGCAGCGAAATGAACCAGCGCATGCCGCAAGACAACAACGTGGTCATCCAGTCGCTGACCCAGATCGGCAACTGCGGACTGTTCCTGCTGACCCTGCTGGCGGCGATCCCGCGCAGTCTGCGCTACATCCGCGAGACCGTCCGCCAGCTGTGGTTCGTCGGCGCGATGAGCCTGACCATCATCATGGTCTGCGGCCTGTTCGTCGGCATGGTGCTGATGCTGCAGCTGTACCACGTGCTGTCGATCTTCGGCGGCACCTCGGCCAGCGGTATGGTGGTGGCGCTGTCGGTGTATCGCGAACTGGGGCCGGTGGTGACCGCGCTGCTGTTCGCCGGCCGCGCCGGCACCTCGATCACCGCCGAGATCGGCCTGATGCGCGCCACCGACCAGATCGACGCGATGGAGCTGA
>JAGWMU010000206.1 GCA_028873095.1 Pseudomonadota bacterium
CGACCTGATCCAGGAGGGCAACATCGGCCTGATGAAGGCGGTCAAGCGCTTCGACCCGGACCAGGGCGTGCGGCTGGTCAGCTTTGCGGTGCATTGGATCCGCGCCGAGATGCACGAGTTCATCCTCAAGAACTGGCGCATCGTCAAGGTCGCCACCACCAAGGCGCAGCGCAAGCTGTTCTTCAACCTGCGCAAGAGCAAGAAGCGCCTGGGCTGGATGAATGCGGCCGAAGTGAGCTCGGTGGCGAAGGATCTCGGCGTGCCCGAGGCGACCGTGCGCGAGATGGAGTCGCGCCTGTCCGGCCGCGACATCGGTTTCGAGCCGCTCAGCGACGACGAGGACGCCAAGCCGGCGCCGGCCGCATTCCTGATCGACGAGGGCGCCGACCCGTACGAGAACGTGTCCGACGCCGACCACGCCGACAACCAGATGGAGACGCTGCAGGATGCGCTGAGCCATCTGGACGAACGTTCGCGCGACATCATCCAGCGTCGCTGGCTCGACGACGACAACAAGGCGACCCTGCAGGATCTGGCCGACGAGTACGGCGTTTCCGCCGAACGGATCCGTCAGGTCGAGGCGAATGCCATGAAGAAAATGCGCGGATTGTTCGCCGCCACCGCCTGATTCACATCGTCGCTGCCCGCACCGGCAACGGCCCCTTCGGGGGCCGTTTGCGTTCGCAGCGCCCGCCGTCACGCGGCTTCGATGCCGGCGAGGAGTCGAGGGCGAGAGCGGAGTTGGAAAACCAGCGGGGGAAAGCCGCGTCGCCGTCTCTCGTTTCGCGCTCCTCCGCACTCACCCATCGCCAGGCTGTGCCGGCGATGGGCGCGAGCATCATTGGCGGGTCGCCGCGGGGTGGTCCAGCACCATGCCCTTGAGCACGTTCAGGGCCTGCGCCAGTGCATAGTCGCGGGTTGCCAGCCTGGCGTCGGCGGCGCTGCCGTCGTCGTTGATGTCGGTGCCTGCCTTCGCATTTTCGTTG
Source organism: Pseudomonadota bacterium (assembly GCA_028873095.1). GTDB lineage: Bacteria > Pseudomonadota > Gammaproteobacteria > Xanthomonadales > Rhodanobacteraceae > Rhodanobacter. The sequence continues at coordinate 987 of JAGWMU010000206.1, forward strand.
GCGAGATGGTTCGGCAGGTCGGCCTCCGAGTTGATCAGCGCGGGGGTGCTGTCGACCTTGTTCACCGCCAGGTCGGCCAGCGCGATGTCCGGCTTGATGCCTTCGGCCTGGATCGAGGTGCCGTTGGGCGTGTAGTAGCGCGCGGTGGTGATCTTCACGGCGTGGTCCGCGTCCAGCGGCAGCACGGTTTGCACCACGCCCTTGCCGAAGGTGCGCTGGCCCATGAGCAGCGCGCGATGGTTGTCCTTCAACGCGCCGGAGACGATTTCGGCGGCCGAGGCGGTGCCGTTGTTGACCAGCACCACCATCGGGGCGCCGTTGAGCAGGTCGCCCGGGTGCGCGCTGAAACTCATGTTGGCGTCGCGCAGGCGGCCGCGGGTGGTGACGATGGTGCCGGAAGAGAGGAAGTCGTCGCTGACCGATACCGCCGACGTGAGCAGACCGCCGGGATTGTTGCGCAGGTCCAGGATGGCGCCGGATTGCGGGCCGTGCTTGCTGATCAGCGCGTCGAGCTTCCGTTCCAGGTCGCTGGCGGTGTCCTCCTGGAACTGGCTGATCCGGAGATAGGCGTAACCGGGTTCCAGCTCGCGCACCTTGACGCTGCTGATCGAGATGTTCTCGCGTACCAGGTGCAGGTCGATCAGCTTGCCGCTGTTGGCGTGGGCGACGGTCAGGGTGATCTTGCTGCCGGGCTTGCCGCGCAACTGCGTATACATCCTGCTGACGTTCTGCGGGTCGATCAGGGTGCCGTTGATCTTGACGATGCGGTCGCCCGCGCGGATGCCGGCGCGGGCCGCCGGGGTATCGTCGATCGGCGAAACGATGCGCAGGCCGCCGTCGACCTGGATGACCTCGATGCCGAGGCCGCTGTACTGGCCGGTGGTGTCCTCGCTGAGTTGGGCCAGTCCTGCCTTGTCGAGATATTCGCTGTGCGGATCGAGGCCACTGAGCATGCCGGTGATCGCCGCCTTCATCAGGGTCTTGTTGTCGACCTTTTCGACATAGGCCTGGCGCACGATTTCATAGACCCGGCTGAAGTTGCGGATGTCGTTCAGGTCCACCTGATCGACGCGGGTGCCGGCAGCGGTGCCGGCACTGCCGGCCGCCGCCGGCAGATCGGCCGTTGGTGCGGCCGCCGCGCTGGTTGCAGCAGCCGGTGCGGTTTGCGCGTGCGCCAGCGGCAGCAGCAGGCAGGCAGCCAGCGGCAGGGCGGTCCGGAAGCGGTTGGGAAGACGCATGCAGATGACTCCGGGCAACGGTCGGGTGTCGCGCGGCACGCGACAGGGGGAGGGGGTGAGCTTGTGACAACCGAACGGAGGCGTAATTCATCCGAATTCATCCGCCCGGTTCCTAGCCTGCGACGCCATGCCGGTGGCGTCAATGGCGCTGGCTCAGCCAGTGGCGTGGATCGACCGGCTTTCCGTCCTTGCGCAGCTCGAAATACACGCCGGTATTGATGGCGGTGGGCGGGCTGGCGGTACCGATCGGATCGCCGGCGCGGACCCGATCGCCGACGTTCTGCAGCAGGGTCTCGTTGTCGCCGTACATGCTCATCCAGCCGTTGCCGTGGTTGAGGATCAGCAGCATGCCGTAGCCTCGCAGAAAGCCGGCGTAGACCACCCGGCCGCGAGCCACCGCATGGACCTCGCTGCCGCCCCTGGCCTTGATCAGCACGCCATTGCCGTAGCGGTTGACCACCCCATTGGCGGGCCACGGCAGGTCGCCGCGGATGTCGGCGGCAGCGCTGCCGACGGCGAGCGCGGATGACGGCGGCTTGCGGCCGGCGTGTTCGGCGCGTGCGGCCTCATGGGCGGCGGCGTCGATCGCTTTCCGCAACGTGTCGAGCAGTCGATCGAGCGAAGCGGCATGCCGCTTCAGCGCGGCCAGTCGCTGTGCCTGATCCTGGTACTGGGCATCGGCTTCGGCGGCGAGCTTCTGCTGCGCGGCTCGCTGCCGGGCCAGCGTCGCCGTCTGCTGCCGACGCTGCACTTGTGCCGCCTGCAAGGCCTGCTGTTCGGCGCTGATCGTGGCTTCCAGTTCCTGCAGCCGGGACAGGTCGGCCATCAGCTGCCGCACGCGGCGAACGCGGTCCTGCTGGAAGTAACGCGAATACACCAGGGCGCGCGAGATGCGCGCCACGTCCTGGTCGCCCAGCAGCAGGCGCAGATCCGAGCCGTGGCCCAGGGCATAGGTGGCGCGCAGCAGGTCGGCGATGGCCGCATGTTGCTCGGCCAGGGCCTGCTTCAAGGTGGCGCGCTGCTGTTGCAGCTGCGCCAGCTGCTGTTGCTTGGCGGCCAGCGCGGTTTCGGTCTGATGCAGCGCCCGCGCCGCACTGGCCAGGGCATTGGCCTGACGGGCCAGGGCGGCATTGAGGCTGTCGCGGCGGGCCGTGGTGGCCGCCTGCTGCCTGGCCAGCGCCTCCATCCGGCTGCGTACGTCGGCCAGTTTTCGCTCGGCGGCGGCCTGTTCGGTCCGGTCCTTGCCGCTCTGGCGCGCATGGGCCGGCAAGGGCGTGAACGCGCAGAGCAGGGCGGCAACGACCGACAGGCCTGCGCGGGACAGCGGGACGAAGCGTGCGTGATTGGGCATCGGCTGATTATCACCGAGCCGGCAGGCGGGGGCGAGCATGCCGCCTGCGGGTCGGCGCCGGCCGGCCCGGCCACGGCAGAACGTGCAGCGACGGGACCGTGGTGCAGCAGGCCGGTCGATCCCGCCGGGCCGAAAATCGCAGTCGGGCAGATAGCCGTCCAAACAAATTTTGACGCGACGCAACAAGTGTGTTCTAGTCAGCGCTCACCTCCCGTTCGGCAACGCCGCTTTCCGGCGTGCCCGGCCGCATATGGAAGGCCAAATCAATCAGCTGGCAGAACACGATGGCGCAATCACAGTCCACGACCTTGTACGACCAGGCTTACGAGCATGACAGCTGTGGCTTCGGCCTGGTTGCGCAGATCGATGGACGCGCCAGTGCCTGGGTGGCGGACACCGCCTTTGCGGCGCTGGCCAAACTTTCCCACCGTGGCGGCATCAATGCCGACGGCGTCAGCGGCGACGGCTGCGGCGTGCTGCTGCACCGGCCGCAGTCGTGGCTGCGGGCGCTGGCCAAGGAAGCGGGCATCGCCCTGGGCGAGCACTTCGCGGCCGGCGTGGTGTTTCTCGATCCGGCGGGCGGCGCGGCGGCGGTGACGGCGCTCGAAGACCGCCTGCGCGAGGAAGGCGTGGAAGTGGCCGGTTGGCGCGAAGTGGCCGTCAACGCCGAGGCATGCGGGCAGCTTGCCGCCGCGGCGCAACCGCGGGTGCGGCAGATTTTCGTGGAGCCGGTTGCCGGCCTCGACGAGGCGGCGTTCGAACGCGCCTTGTTCCGCGCCCGCCGCCGCGCCGAGTTCGCGCTGCGCGACGACGCGCAGTTCTATGTGGTCACGCTGTCGGCGCAGGTGATCGGCTACAAGGCGATGGCCGCGCCGGGCAGGCTGCGCGAGGTGTACCCGGACCTGCAGCAT
>JAGWMU010000025.1 GCA_028873095.1 Pseudomonadota bacterium
AGTCTATTATCAATGGTCGCTATTACCGCGCTCGCTACTGACTCGAAGACAGAGACGTCGGTTGCTCGGCGTGGCGACTATTTAATATCAAGTGCCACATTCAGACCTTTGGCGGAACGTGGCAGCGCAAACGCGCAATACAACCTAGGTCTGACGTACTACGAAGGTCGCAGCGTATCGAAAAATTATTCGCAAGCTTTAGCGTGGTTTAGAAAGGCTGCAATGCAGGGAGATATGGTCGCACAATTCAATCTTGGTGTAATGTACGAATATAACCAGGGTGCACCTAAGAATTACGCTAAAGCTTCAAAGTGGTATCAAAAAGCAGCCGCGCAAGACTACGTCAACGCAGAAAATAATCTAGGAGCTATGTTTCGTGATGGCCTAGGCGTGCGGAAGAATTACAATCAAGCCATTGCTTGGTATGAGAGGGCGGTCGCACAAGGCGATGCAAAAGCACAGTACAACCTTGGGGTAATGTATGAAAAAGGCTGGGGCGTGCAGCAAAATTACGCCTCGGCGTTTGCATTATTTCGCAAGTCTGCTGCCCAAGGGGATGCCGGCGGGGAATTCAATCTCGGCGTCATGTATGATCGCGGGCTTGGTGTACGACAGGACTATACTCAAGCGTCCGTTTGGTATCAAAAGGCGGCCACTCAGGACTATGCGTGGGCGCAGAGCAACCTCGGCTTGTTGTACGTATCTGGTCATGGTGTACCTAAGAATTATACCCAGGCCATGGTCTGGTTCCGTAAAGCTTCCCAGCAAGGAGATGCTGTTGCACAAGATAGTCTCGGGGTGGGTTACTACAACGGCCAAGGTGTACCTCAAGACATAATTGCTGCCTTTGCACTTATTAAGCTTGCAGAATTGAAAGATCGATCGTATAGCAGTCAACTTTCAACAATACGCAGCGCGATGACCTCCACTCAAATCGAGGCCGGTTTGGCACTTGCCCTCAAGATGAAGCGCGACGGTGTTCTCGAAGCGCTAGCTGAAAATGAGCGGTGATACTGATCAAAAAATGGGCCCCTCTCTACAGCGCCTCGCTCGTCAAAAAGGACATGGAGTCCTCCGCTTTGGATCCGACCGATTGGCTTGTGGAAGAACGGGACCAAGTTGGACTCGGCCTCAAAACGGCGTGATGTTTTCAGCATCGTCCCGTGGTGGTGGCTTCTGGACGTGCTGCATTATGAGTTTAATTTGTTTGCGTTGACGCTTAGTTGCTCGCGCCCTGAGCTTTCCTTCGAAGTTAGCGTGCCGAATGGTGTCATTTAAATCGCGGACAAGGGGAAAGTACGCCGAGAGTCCAGCCGTAGCAACCCACGCAATTTGATCAAAAACATGAGGCAGGTCATCGCGCTTGTCTGGAGGAGAAATCCTCCGCCGGCTGTAGTAAGCCTTCATCTTGCCCTTGACCTTCTCATCAAGGTCGCTCAATTTCTCCACTGTGAGCTTATGGGCAAAGCTGTTGCGCACGCCGCGTACGATGTCAGCTGCCTCGGTCAGATGCGTAGGGACCACTGCAAGGGCTTCCAGCATCTTGATCTTCATGCTAAACGCAGGGCTTCTGTCGCCACCGAAAAATTCCCCATACTTTGGCATGAGCGCTTCCAGCGCCTTGTCGATCACTGCCTCACTCGCAAGGGCCGCAAGCAATGCTCTTGACCGGTCGTCTCCGTAGTTCGCCATGCGATTGAGCGTCGAATGGACTCCGTCGGGGTTTAACTGATCCTCCATGCCAGCTACGAAATCCGAAATCGCCACATGAAAGATGGTCTCTCCTTTCTCACCTTCAACATACTGCGCTAGCAAGTCTGATAGTTTCACCGTACATCCTCCACGCTGTGCGCCAGCTGGCGCCGCAATACGCCGGTACCCGGTCCACGCGAACGCTTTCAGGAACGCCGATGATCGGCAACACGTCGTGGTAAGTAAATCGCCAGAGTCTGCTATCGAGCAACCGGCTCAGGCTGCGAACGGCTGAAAAGGGCCGGTAACAGTCATTCGCAACCCTGGAAAGTCACGCTTCACGCGGCAGCTCTGGCTTCCCGCTCTTCTGCTTTCGCTACCGCGCAGCGGTGGCGCACCGAGTGCGGGCCAGGATGGCCCGCTGCTCTACCGGGGCCCCTGTGCGGCGGTGAGGTGGGGACGACAGGCCGCGTAGCGGGAATCGGCAGGAAGCCGATTCCTTTTCGTCAGCACAGGGATGTGCTGTCGAAAAGCCCGGCCCCAGCTCACGGACTTGCCGGGCAGGGATGCCCGGCAAGCGCCAAGCGGGGTGGCCTTCTCTTTTGGTTACTTTTCTCTTGGCCACGCAAGAGAAAAGTGACTCGCGCGCCGTAGGCGCACGAAAGCTCTTCGCCCTACGGTGAGCCAATTTGCGACAGTCCATCGGGTTATGCCGAAGGCGCTGGATGACTCGCTTCGCTCGCCCCTCCGGGGCCATCCTTCGGATGTTCTCCTTCGGATGTTCTGCGCGCTGCGCGCTTGTCCTGCTTGACCAGCCCTTCGGCTGTTGAGAGCCGCAGGGATGACAGTGGGGAGTGGGTGGCGTTCACGCGAACACCCGCCCCCTCACCCCAACCCTCTCCCCGCAGGGGAGAGGGAGTAAAGCGCGGGCCTCACTGGCCCGATTGCCGCGCGTCCCGTAACCTGCACGGACCCTCGGAGTGACCGTCATGTTGACCAAAGCCGCCGGTTGTCTCGTTCGCCGGGCGGCCGTGGCGCTGCTGCTCCTGCCCAGCCTGGCGCTGGCCGGCGAGCCGCTGACGCTGCGGGCCGCCGATGGCGTGTCGGTGTACGGCACGTTCGAGCGGGCGCAGCCGCACAACCGCAACGTGATCCTGCTGTTCCACCAGGCGCGCGGCAACCGGCACGAATACGATCCGCTGCTGCCGGTGCTGCACCGGCTCGGCTGCGACACCCTGGCGATCGACCAGCGCGCCGGCGGCGACCTGTTCGGCGGCCACAACCGGACCGTGGAAAAGCTGGGCAGGTCGACCGGCTACCTGGCCGCCATGCCGGACCTGGAGGCCGCGCTGGCCTGGGCCCGGCAGCGGCATTACGGGCGCATCGTGGCGGTCGGCAGTTCGTACTCGTCGGCGCTGGTGATCCTGCTGGCGGCACGGCACCCGCACGAGCTGGCCGCCATCGCCAGCTTCTCGCCGGGCGAATATTTCGACGACGTCAACCTCGTCAAGAACGCCGCCGCGCGGATCGCCATGCCGTTCTACATCACCACCGATCCGGACGAGGCCGACAACGTCGCCGCGGTGCTGCGCCACGCCCACGGCGGCAACATCGTGCATTACCGGCCCGCGTTCGGCGTGCACGGCGCATCGACCCTGGTGCAGGCGCGCGACCCGCGCGGCTACCAGGCCAACCTGGCCAGCTTCGCGGCGTTCCTGCGGCGCGTCGCCGGCTCGCACGACTGAGCGCCGCGGCTGCATCGGGAGCGCCGCGGCCTACATCGAGATCGACCCTTCGCGGAAACCGCTGGAATCGAGCCAGACGTTGACCAGCACCGGGCGCCCGGAACGGGCCAGCGCCTGCGCCCGCGCCAGCGCGCCGGGCATCTCGTGCATGTGGCGCACCAGGATGCCTTCGGCGCCGAGCGCCGCGGCGACCTGGTGGTAGTCGCTGCGCGCCAGCGTGGTGCCCACCGCGTCGCCGAGCAGCTTGACCTGCTCGCGCGCGATCTGGCTCCAGCCGGCGTCGTTGCCCACCACCGCGATCAGCGGGATGCCGTGGCGCACGAAGCTGTCGAACTCGACCAGGCTGAAGCCGCACGCGCCATCGCCCCAGATCAGCCAGAGCTCGGCGCCGGGCCGGTTGGCGCTCGCGCCCAGCGCGAAACCGGCGCCCACGCCCAGCGTGCCGAACACGCCCGGGTCGAGCCAGCGCAGCGGCCCGCGCGGACGCAGGGTATACGCGGCGGTCGCCACGAAGTCGCCGCCGTCGGCCACGAAGATCGCCTGGTCGCCGGCGATGCGGTCGATCTCGCGGAACAGCGCCAGCGGGTTCACGTACTCGCCGGCAACCTCGGCCTCGCGCGCGATCTCCGCCTCGCGCCCGGCGTCGCGCCCATGCAGCACCGCCTGCCAATCGTCGCGGCCGGCGTTCGACGCCAGCCGTGCGGCGAGGGCTTCGAGAAACAGGCCGGCATCGCCGGGCGCGGCGACGGTCGGCGTGCGGTTGAGGCGCGCCTCGCGCCGGCTGCGGTTGGCGACGATCAGGCGGGCGCTGCGGCGCACGTGGCGCCCGTAGTCGAGGCGGAAGTCGCACGGCACGCCGGCCAGCAGCACGCAATCGGCCTCGCGCAGGGCCTGCCGGCGCTGGTGGAAAAGCTGCCGCGGATGCGCCGGTCCCAGCAACCCGCGCGCCATGCCGGACAGATAGAACGGCAGCTGCAAGGCGGAAATGGCGGCGGCGACCCGGTCCGCGTTCGCCGCGTCGATCACAGCCTGGCTGCCCACCAGCAGCAGGGGCCGCCTGGCCCGCATCAATGCCGCGGCCGCGCGTTCGACGTCGACCCGGGCCGGCGGCTGGGGACGCACTTCGCGCACCGGCTGTACCGCCGGCCGGCCCGCGAACATGCGCGCGACGTGCCGCCGCAGATACCAGCGCTGCAGGCGTTCGGCCAGCGACTTGCCGCGCGCGCCGGCATCGGCGTACCAGCCGCGGATCACCGCCTCGTCGTAGAGCAGGTCCACCGGGCATTCGACGAAGACCGGGCCGGGCACGCCGTCGCGGGCCACGGCGAACGCCTCCGCGATCGCCGGCGCCAGGTCCGCCACCCGGCGCACCCGCCGCAGCCACTTGACCTGCCCGGTCACCAATTGCGCCTGGTCGATATCCTGCAGCGCGCCGCGCTTCTGCAGCACGGTGGGCGCGGCGCCGCCGATCAGCACCAGCGGCGACTGGGCGAGCTGCGCGTTCTTCAGCGCGGTGAGCGTGTTGCTGACGCCGGGACCGGCGGTGACCACCGCCACGCCGGGCACGCCGGTGAGGCGCGCGGCGGCATCGGCGGCAAACACCGCGGTCGCCTCGTGGCGCACGTCCAGCACGCGGATCCCGCGGGCGCGGGCCGCCGCCAGGATCGGCGAGATGTGGCCGCCGCACAAGGTGTAGAGGCTGCCCACGCCCTGCGCCTGCAGCGCTTCGGCTATGCGCTCGCCGCCGGACGGGGCGCCGGCGGTGGAAGTTGACTGGCTCATGTCGGTGCTTGCTCCCGGTCGATGTAGGCCTGCCGCAAGGCGCGGTAATCGATCTTGCCCACCAGGGTTTTCGGCAACCCGGTGCGAAACGCGATCTCGCGCGGACAGGACCATTTGATCAGGTGTTCGCGGCAATGGTCGATCAGGGTCGCGGCGCTGGCGTCTGCCGATTCCCGCAGGACCACGAACGCGATCACCCGCTCCACCTGATCGGGATCGGGCACCCCGACCACGCAGGCCTCGGCGACCGCGGGGTGGCGGCCCAGCACCGCCTCCACCTGCGCCGGATAGACGTTGAAGCCGGACGACTTGATCATCCGCTTCAGGCGCACGCTGAAATAGAAAAAGCCGTCCGCATCCCGGCTCCCGAGGTCGCCGGTATGCAGCCACAGCCGGCCGTCGGCATGCCGGCGCAATGCCTCGGCGGTGGCCTCGGGCTGGTCGAGGTAGCCTTGCATCAGCGCCGGGCCGCTGATGCAGATCTCGCCTTCCTCGCCGACGGCCAGCTCGTCCTCGCCGCCGGGGCGGCAGATGCACGCGCGCATGTCGGGAAACGGCACGCCGATGGAACCCTCGCGATAGCAGTCCACCGGCATCGCCATGATCGCCGTCACCGCCTCGGTCAGGCCGTAGCCTTCCAGCAGGCGCACCTCGCCGCCGCCGGCGGCCACCATCGCCTCGAAGCGCTCCTTGACCTGCCGCGGCAACGTATCGGCGCCGCAGAAGGCGGCGCGCAGAAACGACAGGTCGGCGCCGGCCAGCCGGCGATCCTGGGTCAGCGCGGCGTACAGCGTGGGCACGCCGACCAGCAGGCTGGGACGCTTGCGCCGCAGCAGCCGGGCCACGCCGGCGGCGTCGAAGCTCGGCACCAGGATCGACTTGCCGCCGGCCATGAACACCGCGTTCACGCACACGCCGAGCCCGAAGCCGTGGAAGATCGGCAGGATCGCCAGGATCGAATCGGCCGCGCCGAGCCCGCCCCAGGCGGCGGTCTGCATGCCTTGCGCGATGAAATTGCGATGCGACAGCACGATGCCCTTGGGCAGCGCGGTGGTGCCGCCGGAAAACAGGATCGCGGCCGCATCGTGCGTGCTGCATTCGGCTTCGCGCGCCGGCGGGTGAGCCGCGCCCAGCAGTTCGCGCCAGCCGCGCACGCGCGGGTCGGCCGGCACCGGCGCGATGTGCCGGCCCTTGCGCCACCAGAACACCAGCCGCTTCGGCGGCGACAGGTAATCGCCGATGCGCGCCAGCAGCAGGTGCCGCAGCGGCCGTTGGGGGCGGGCCGCGACCGCGCGGGCGTAGCAGGCGTCGAGGGTCAGCGCGATCTCGGCGCCGCTGGCATCGAGATAGTGTTCGATCTCCGGCGTGGTGGACAACGGATGGATCATCGCCGGCACCGCACCGAGCTTGCCGGCGGCATAGAACGCGATCACGCCTTGCGGCATGGTGGGCAGGGCGATCAGCAGCCGGTCCCCCTGCCCCAGGCCCAGCGCGTGCAGCGCGTCGGCGCAGCGGTCGATCGACGCCAGCAGCGCGCGGTAGCTCGCCGTGGTGTCGAAAAAATCCCAGGCCGGCGCGTCGGGAGTCCGCCGCGCGGTGTCGGCGATCATCCGGTACAGGCTGCACGCGGGGTAGTCGAGGCGGTCGGGCACCTTGCCGTAGAAGCGCAGCCACGGCGCCGCCGCGCTCACGGCACGCACCGCCGCGAACGCGCCGCACCTGGAAGCCCGATCCTCCGCTGCCGTTGCATATGCCCGTCGCCCCTGTCGCCGTGCGCAGCATCCCGCAGATTCGGGCCTGGTGGCTTGACCCGGGTCAAGCCCCTGCCCTTCTGAAATAAAGCCGTGCGCGCAGCGCACACCTTCGCCTCCTCCCCCCTCGGGGGAGGATTGAGGAGGGGAGGTCACGTTGCCGCGTGCGATCAAGAGCACCCCACCCCAACCCTCCCCTGCGAGCAGGGGAGGCAGACCAGCCGCACCCCGCCCTTCTGAAATAAAACAGTGCGGTTTTTGGCAGCCCGGCGCCTGCCCCGTACAATCTCCCGTTCACCCCCATGACCCAAGCGCGCGACCCGCGCGCGCCAGCGAGCCCAATCCCGATGGAAAAGAGCTTCGAACCCGCCCAGATCGAGTCCAAGTGGTATGCGCGCTGGGAGGCCGGCGGCGCGTTCAGGCCCTCGGGCCGGGGCGAGCCGTATTGCATCCTGCTGCCGCCGCCGAACGTCACCGGCACGCTGCACATGGGGCATGCGTTCCAGCAGACGGTGATGGACATGCTGGTGCGCTACCAGCGCATGCGCGGCATGAACGTGCTGTGGCAGGTCGGCACCGACCACGCCGGCATCGCCACCCAGAAGATCGTGGAGAACCAGCTCGCGGTCGAGGACAAGACCCGCCACGACCTGGGCCGCGATGCGTTCGTCGAGCGGGTGTGGCAGTGGAAGGAGGAATCCGGCTCCACCATCACCCACCAGATGCGCCGCATCGGCGCCGCTGCCGACTGGTCGCGGGAGCGTTTCACCATGGACGAGGGGCTGTCGGCCGCGGTGCGCAAGGTGTTCGTGGAGTGGTACCGCGCGGGCCTGATCTACCGCGGCAACCGGCTGGTGAACTGGGACCCGCTGCTGGGCACCGCCGTTTCCGACCTCGAGGTGAACAACGTCGAGCGCGACGGCCACATGTGGTCGATCCGCTACCCGGTAAGCGGCGGCGACGAGTCGCTGGTGGTGGCCACCACGCGCCCGGAAACCATGCTGGGCGACGTCGCGGTGGCGGTGCATCCGGAGGACGCGCGCTACGCTCACCTGGTCGGCAAGACGCTGAAGCTGCCGCTGACCGGCCGCGAGATCCCGGTGATCGCCGACGACTACGTCGACAAGGATTTCGGCACCGGCTGCGTGAAGATCACCCCGGCGCACGACTTCAACGACTACGCCATCGGCCAGCGCCACCAGCTGCCGCCGATCACCATCTTCACGCTGGGCGCGAAGGTCAACGGCAACGCGCCGCAGAAATACCAGGGCCTCGACCGCTACGACGCGCGCAAGGCCGTGCTGGCCGACCTCGAAGCACTCGGCCTGCTGGTCGAGACCAAGGCGCACAAGCTGCAGGTGCCGGTGAGCCAGCGCTCGGACGCGGTGATCGAGCCGATGCTGACCGACCAGTGGTTCGTCGATCTGACTTCGGACATCCAGCAGGATGGACGCCCCGGCGGCCGCAAGGCGATCACCGAGCCGGCGCTGGACGCGGTGCGTTCGGGCGAGATCAAGTTCGTGCCGGAAAACTGGTCGACCACCTACACGCAGTGGCTGGACAACATCCAGGACTGGTGCATCAGCCGCCAGCTGTGGTGGGGCCACCGCATTCCGGCCTGGTACGACGAGGCCGGCAACATCTTCGTGGGCGAAGACGAGGCCGATGCGCGCACCAACGCCGCCACCGCGCCGGTCGGCGCCTTGCGCCAGGACGACGACGTGCTGGACACCTGGTTCTCCTCCGCGCTGTGGCCGTTCTCCACGCTGGGCTGGCCGGCCGACGGCCCGGTACAGAACGAGCGCGGCGAGATCGTGGCGAACTGGCAGCACGACCAGATCTTCCTGCCCAGCGCGGTGCTGGTCACCGGCTTCGACATCATCTTCTTCTGGGTCGCGCGGATGGTGATGGCGACCAAGTACTTCACCGGCCGCATCCCGTTCCGCGAGGTCTACATCAACGCCATCGTGCGCGATGCGGAAGGCCAGAAGATGTCCAAGTCCAAGGGCAACACGCTGGACCCGCTGGACCTGATCGACGGCATCGCGCTGGAACCGCTGGTGGCGAAATCCACCCAGTCGCTGCTGATCCCGCAGGTGCGCGCCAAGGTCGAGAAGCGCATCCGCAAGGATTACCCGGACGGCATCCCGGCGATCGGCACCGACGCGCTGCGCTTCACCTTCGCCGCGCTGGCCAGCTACAGCCGCACGATCAACTTCGACATCAAGCGCGCCGAAGGCTACAAGGCATTCTGCAACAAGCTGTGGAACGCAGCGCGGTTCGTGCTGATGAATTTGCCGGAAGGCGAGATCGCCGCGCCGGCCGGCGCGCCGGCGACCGAAGCCGAGCGCTGGATCCTCACCCGCCTCAAGCAGACGTTGGGCGAGGTGGAGCAGCACTTCGTCAGCTACCGCTTCGACCTGCTGGCGCAAGCATTGTACGAATTCGTCTGGAACGAGTATTGCGACTGGTTCCTGGAACTGTCGAAGCCGGCCCTGAACGGCGACGACGCCGCAGCCGCCGCATCGACCCGGCACACCCTGCTGGTGGTGCTGGAAAGCGTGCTGCGCGCGCTGCACCCGGTGATTCCGTTCATCACCGAGGAAGTGTGGGCGTCGGTGGCGCCGAAGCTTGGCCTGACCGAAGGCAGCCTGGTGCAGCGACCCTGGCCGCATGCCGAGGAGATCGTGGCCGACGACACGGCCATGGCAGAGATCGAGTGGTTCAAGAACGTGCTTTCCGGCATCCGCCGGATCCGCTCGGAGATGAACATCCCGCCGGGCAAGACGATCCCGCTGCTGCTGGCCGATGGCGACGCCGGCGACCGCGCCCGGGTGGCCAAGTTCGCCGCGCAGATCGGCTTCCTGGCCCGGGTCGAGGCGCCGGCGTGGATCGGCTCGGGTGCGGACGAACCGGCCGCCGCCGCGGCCGTGGTCGGCTCGCTGCGCGTGCTGATCCCGCTGGCCGGGCTGATCGACCTGGGCGCCGAGAAGGCGCGTCTGGCCAAGGAAATCGCCCGCATCGAGGTCGAGATCAGGAAGTGCGAGGGCAAGCTCGGCAACGCCAGCTTCGTCGCCAACGCGCCGGCCGAGGTGGTCGCCCAGGAGCGCCAGCGCATCGGCGACTGGAACACCACCCTGGGCGCCTTGCGCGAACAGGCGCAGAAGCTGGGCTGAAGCGAACTCGGCCCCTCACCTCGGTCCTCTCCCCGCCGGGGAGAGGAGGCGAAGACATGCGCGGCAAGGCCCCCTCTCCCCTGCGGGGAGAGGGCTGGGGTGAGGGGGTACGCCGCCCGATCGCCCCATCGCAGGAGAGCTTTTTTGCCGAACGTCCCGGCGAGCCCCCTCACCTCAATCCTCTCCCCGCCGGGGAGAGGAGGCGAAAGCGAAACGGGCGTCCGCTTATTTCTGGAGATTGCCCGCAGCAATCTCCAGCGCCATCACGATCGCATCCTCGCGCCCGTCGCGCGCCGGGTAGTAGCGCGGCCGCCGCCCGATCTCCCTGAAGCCCACCGACTCGTACAGCGCCTTCGCCAGCGGATTGGACATGCGCACCTCGAGGTAGACCCGCTCGGCGCCGTTCCAGCGCGCGATGTCCAGCAGCCGGCGCAGCAGGTGCCGGCCCAGCCCCTTGCCGCGATGGGCCGGGCCGATGCAGATGTTCAGCACGTGCGCCTCGCCGGCGCCCATCGACAGGATGCCGTAGCCGGCGACCGCCGCGTCCACGCACAGCACCCAGCACGGATGCCCGGCTTTCAGGCAGTCGGTGAAGATGCCCGGCGACCAGGGAAATTCGTAGGAGGCGTTTTCCAGCGCGCTGACCGCCGCCAGGTCCGCCATGCGCATGGCGCGCACCTGCACGGCGGGTTGGACGACCGCCGCCATCGCCGCTAGCCGCCCGCCGTGGCCAGCGCACGGCGCAGGCCGCGCAGCGCGTTCCACAGCCGCCGCTTGGCGTCGGCGCGGGTCAGCACCAGCGCCGGTTCGTCGGCCAGCACGATCTGCGCGCGGTGCAGCGCCGCGGCCGGCAGGTCGCGACCCAGCGCATGCGCCTGCGCTTCGCCGAACACCAGGTAGGCCCGTGCCTCGGGCACGTTCGCGGCCAGTTGCCCGTCGCTCACCGCGATCCGTGCGGCGCGCGCCAGGCTTGCCCCACCCGCGCTGAGCGCACGCCCCAGCAGATCCAGTTCGCGAGTGCCGCATCCCGCGGGCAGGATCACCACGCAGTCGACCCCGGCGCCGGCGCCCGCCAACATGTCCGGTGCCGGCTCCGGCTGCGCCACGCCGGCCGGCGGGTTCGCCGCACGCCGCACCCACGGCGTCACCCCCAGCGCCCGCAACGCGCGCGCGCGGCGGCTGGCCTCGGCCGGCTGGTGCGGGGCCGCGTTCATGCCGCGCCGCGCCTCGCCCGGCGCTGGCGGGCGGCCAGCCAGACGGTCCATGCCGGCCCGGACAGCAGATAGACCGTGAACCCCGCCAACAGCACCCGCGCCGTGTCCAGGATCAGCAGCGCCAGCAGCAGCACGGCGCCCACGATCCAGCGGAACGGCACCCGCCCGCGCTCGTCCATCGGCAACGACTTGAAGCTGAAATAGCGGAACTGGCTGACCATCAGCAGGCCGACGACGAGCATGATCACCGGCGTGACGAAGCAGAATTCGCTGCCGGGCAGGCCGGACTTGTCCACGCTCCACACGAACGACATGCACACCGCGGCGGCGGCGGGACTGGCCAGCCCCTGGAAATAGCGCTTGTCGGCCACCCCGACCTGGGTATTGAAACGCGCCAGCCGCAGCGCGGCGCAGGCCGCATAGATGAAGGCCGCGGCCCAGCCCAGCTTGCCCCACAGCGGACCGAAATCCTTCAGCGCGGACAGCGACCACGTATACATCACCAGGGCCGGCGCCAAACCGAAACTGATCAGGTCCGAGAGCGAGTCGTACTGCACGCCGAATTCGCTCTGGGTACCGGTAAGCCGCGCCACGCGGCCATCCAGGCCATCCAGCACCGCGGCGAAGAACACCGCCACCGCCGCATCGGTGTAACGTCCGCCGATGCTGGCGATGATCGCGTAGAAACCCGCGAACATCGCGCCGGTGGTCACCAGGTTCGGCAGCAGGTAAATGCCCCGGTGGCGCGGGGGCGGAACGGGCGTCGCTTCGTTCATGGATCAATCCGTGACAGGATGCGCGCAGTGTAAACCATCGACTGCTTGAGTCCGGGGCGCCGGAGTGATAACAAGATCATCCTCGATTCCCCCGCTGGAGAACACCATGCACCGTTTGCCGATCGCCTTGGCACTGCTGTTGCTGGCCCCGCTGGCCGCCGCCCAGAGCAACGGCACCCAGGTCTACAAATGGACGGATGCCGGTGGCACCGTGCATTACGCCCAGGCACCGCCGTCGCCCGGGACCCGGTACACCGAGGTGAAGACCACCGGCAGCGCGGAGCCGTTGGCCGCGCCCCCCTCCCACGGCGACCGCGGCGACGGCGACCACGCCCGTCCGGCACCGGCGGCGCCGATGGCCGATACGCCGGCCAACCGCGGCAAGCTGTGCGCCTCGCTGAAGGCCAATCTCGCGGCACTGCAGGGCAGCGGCCCGGTCGTGATGCAGCAGAACGGCAAATCCACCGCGCTCGACGCCGCGCAGCGCCAGCAGCAGACCAGCGCGGCCCAGGCGCAATACCAGCAGTATTGCCAGGGCCAGTAATCCGCCGGTTGGCGCCGGGCGCCGGAGTGCCAGGAATCGGGTTGTCCGGGATTTCCGGCCGTCGCGGTCGGCGCACTGTGCGCGCCGGCAGCCCGCTATAATCGGCGTCTTTATCCCGTCGGAACTGCCCGCATGCGCCTCAGCCAATTCCATCTGGCCACCGTCAAGGAAATCCCGGCCGACGCCGAAATCGCCAGCCATCGCCTGATGCTGCGCGCCGGCATGATCCGCAAACTCGCTTCGGGCCTTTACACCTGGTCGCCGCTGGGGCTGCGCGTGCTGCGCAAGGTCGAAAACATCGTGCGCGAGGAAATGAACCGCGCCGGCGCGATCGAAATGCTGATGCCGTCGGTACAGCCGCGGGAATTGTGGGACGAAACCGGCCGCTGGCAGAAATTCGGCGGCCAGCTGCTGAAAATCAAGGACCGCAAGCAGCAGGAGTTCTGTTACGGCCCGACGCATGAGGAAGTGATTACCGATTTCGCCCGCAACGAGCTGAAAAGCTACAAGCAGCTGCCGGTCAACTTCTACCAGATCCAGACCAAATTCCGCGATGAAATCCGCCCGCGTTTCGGCGTGATGCGCGCGCGCGAATTCCTGATGAAGGATGCTTATTCGTTCCACCTCGGCGCCGAGTCGCTGGCCGAAACCTATGCGGCGATGTACCAGGCCTACACCCGCATCTTCACCCGTCTCGGACTGCGCTTCCGCGCCGTCCAGGCCGATACCGGCGCGATCGGCGGCAATGCCAGCCATGAATTCCAGGTGCTGGCCGATTCCGGGGAAGACGCGATCGCGTTTTCCGACGGCTCCGATTACGCCGCGAATATCGAGAAAGCCGAAGCGCTGGCGCCGGCCCACGAGCGTCCGGCCGCTGCGGCCGCATTGCAGCGGGTCGACACGCCCACCCAGAAAACCATCGCCGAGGTCGCCGATTTTCTCCTGGTATCGCCACGGCAATGCGTGAAAACCCTGCTCGTGCGCGGCCGCGACGGCCTGGTTGCGTTGTGCCTGCGCGGCGACCACGAAATCAACGCCGTCAAGGCCGGCAAGCTGGCCGAATTGCCGGACGAATCGGTGCTGGCCGGCGAAGAGGAGATCCTCGCCGCCACCGGCACCCGCCCCGGCTTCATCGGGCCGGTCGGCCTGCCCGACGCCATTCCCGTGATCGTCGATCGCGACGCTGCCGCACTCGCCGATTTCGTCTGCGGCGGCAATGCCGACGGCAGCCACTACACCGGCGCCAACTGGCTGCGCGATGCGCGCATCAGCCGCATCGCCGATCTGCGCAACGTGGTCGAGGGCGACCTTTCGCCGGACGGCAAGGGCGTGCTGCATCTGGCGCGGGGCATCGAGGTCGGCCATGTGTTCCAGCTCGGCCAGACCTACGCCGAAGCCATGAAGGCCACGGTGGTGGACGACCAGGGCCAGAGCCGGGTCATGGCCATGGGCTGCTACGGCATCGGCGTCAGCCGCATCGTCGCCGCGGCGATCGAACAGCGTCACGACGACGCCGGCATCCTCTGGCCCGACGCCATGGCGCCGTGGCGGGTGGTGGTGTGCGTGATCAATCCGAAGAACATCCCGGCGGTCGGCAAGGCTGCCGAGGCGTTGTACCAGTGGCTGCTGCGGCAAGGCGTCGAGGCGCTGCTGGACGATCGCGGCCTGCGCCCGGGCGGCATGTTCGCCGACATGGAGTTGATCGGCATCCCGCACCGCGTGGTGGTCAGCGAACGCGGCCTGGCCGCCGGTACGCTGGAATACCGCGCGCGCCAGGAAACCGAAAGCCGCTCCATCAGCCAGGACGACCTGCTTGCCTTGCTGCGCTAATCGGAAACACCCGCTGCTCGCCGATAATCCCGAATAACCCGGTTCTTGGCACTGCGGTGTCGTCCCCCGTAGGAGCGCACCCTGTGCGCGATGCTTATGCCGCACGTTTGGTAGGAGCGCACCCTGTGCGCGATGCTTTTGCCGCACGTTTGGTAGGAGCGCACCCTGTGCGCGATGCTTTTGTCGCACGTGAAGAAGAGCATTCGCGCACAGGGTGCGCTCCTGCGCAAAACCGGTTATCCGAGATGCCCCGGATTGAAACCCGGCACTAATCGGGCACGATTGAAAACGGCCTGAATGAAGAAAAGCCTGTCCAGGCATTCCGCGGCCGCGACTTCCACTGGTTTGGCCATGGCTATCCATGCTTTACAAGCATTCGCCAGATAGGCGAGAATCCGCCTTGTTTCGCATTTTATAATGTGCCGGGTTCGATCCCCTGAAAATAACAGCCCGAATGCACAGCTACCCAAACCCACTCCCGGGAGTCCAACATGGCCGTCGACATCAAGAATCTCAATCACACCCAGCTCAATGACCTGATCAACAAGGCACAGATCCGCCAGAACGAACTGCGCAAGGAGAAGGTCGTCAAACTGCGCGACAAGATCCATGCGCTGATCAAGGCCGAGGGTTATACCTTCGAGGACATCTTTGGCCGCGGCAAGACCAAGCGCGCCAGCAGCCCGGTCGCCCCGAAATACCGCAACCCGGCCAACCCCGCGCAGACCTGGTCCGGCCGCGGCAAGCGTCCACACTGGTTCAACGACGCATTGAAGGCCGGCAAGAAGGAAAAGGATCTGGCGATCTGATCGCCGGTTCCAAGGAAACGAAAGCGCCGGCCTTGTGCCGGCGTTTTTTTGGGGGTTTGTCCTCCCCTCCGCAATCCTCCCCAAGGGGGAGGGAGGCAATGGGGTGCGCTGCGCGCACGGTTTTGTTTTACAAGGACCGGCGGGGCGAAACCAGCAGGTCGCCGAACATCAGTCCGGCCACCAGCGAAACCAGCAAGGTCAGCAGCAAGATGCCGGTATCCATGCCCAATTCGGTATTGCGGTCGAGCAGGAACGACATGCTGCGGAAACCGACGCTGCCCGGCACCAGCAGGATAATCCCCGGCTCGCGGATCAGCGCGCCGGGCCGATGTGCGAAGCGCGCGTAGAAATTGGCCAGCGCGCTGAGCACGAAGCCGCCGAGGAACACGCCGAACGGCGCGCCCGGCAGATAACCGGAAATCTGCCCGCCCCAGCGCGTCGCCAGATAGCCGACCGTCACCGCGCCCATCACCACCGGCCAGTCCTTGCGCGCCGCGCGGAACAGGATCGCAAAGCCGAAGGCGCCCAGCAGCAGGGTCGGATAATCCAGCCAGCTCGGCAGCGGCGGCAGCGCATGATCGCGTGCCTGGATGCCCACCGCGGCGCAGACCTGGGTCGCCGCCACGGTGCCGAAGGTGAGCTTGAGCAGGGTCGACACCGCCCCGCCCATGCGAGCCACGCCAGCCACCAGGTGCTGGCTGGACAGTTCGCGTACCGCGGTGGTCAGCGACATGCCGGGGATCAGCACGATCAGGCTGGCCAGCACCACCGCCTTGATCGCCAGCGGCACCACGAACGCGCTCACCATGATGGCGATGGTCGTGGCCACCAGGGCGCTGATCGCGTCGCTGGCCACCGCCAGCCGGGGCCGGCCGAGCGACAGCACGCTGATCGTGCCGATGATCAGCCCGATCAAGGCCGCCGTCAGCAGGTCCGGCCACGAGCTGTGCAGGAACAGCGCCACCACGCTGGCCGCGGACAGGCCGTAACTGGCGATCACCGCCAGCCTGGCGAGCCGGCTCTCCGGCCGGTCGAGCGCGCGCAGCCGGTGGAAGCCCTCGCGCAGGTCCAGCGCGCCGGTGATCACCTGGTCGGCGATGCGATCGGCCTCGCACAGCCGCGCCAGGTTCACGTCGCCGGGCGCCAGCCGCATCACCTGGGTGGCATGTGCGACGGCCTCTTCGCCCTGGGCCATGTCGGTAAACGAAATGATCAGCGCGGTGGGGCTGGACCAGACATCGGCGACCAGCCCCATGCGCTGCGCCGAGCCGGCGATCGCCATCTCCAGTCGTGGCGCGGTGGTGCCGTACTGGTGCAGCCGCCGCGCCAGTTCCAGCAGGAACGCGATGCGGGTGTGCAGCGCCGTGGCGGCAAACGGCTGGCCTGGGGCATCGCCGTCGTTCATGCCGCCGCGCGCACCTTCAGCGTGGTGCCCTCGACGGCCACCACCTCGACCGTGCTGCCCAGCGGCAGGTCCGGCCCGCTGACCAGCCACTGGCCGTCGCCCACCTTTGCCTTGCCGCGGCCGTTGACGATCGGTTCGACCAGTTGGTAGCGCTGGCCGATCATCTGCTCGCCGCGGCGGTTCAGGCGCTCATGGCCCGGTTCGCTGCGCTCCAGCTTCGGCCGCAGCAGGCGCGCATAGGCCATGCAGATGGCGACGGCCAGCAGCGCGAACAGCACCGCCTGCGCCAGCAGCCCCAGCGACGGCACCAGCCACAGCAGCGCGCCCATCACCACCGCGGCCAGGCCGATCCACAGCATGAAGTAGCCGGGCAGCAGGATTTCGCCGGCGATCAGCAGCAGCGCGAAGATCCACCACAGATAGTGCGAGGACAGGTTCCACATCGTCTGGCTACTCCCGCTTCAGCGCAGCGGCGGCTGGGCCGCCACCGATTTCTGCTGCTGGCCCAGCGACTCCCGGGCCAGCTCGGCGATGCCCGCCAGCGAACCGAGGATGCCGGTGGCCTCGACCGGCAGCAGCAGCATCTTCTGGTTCGGCGACTTGGCCATCTCCTTCAGCGCCTCGACGTAATTGTTGGCGACGAAGTAGTTGAGCGCGTTGACGTTGCCGTTGGCGATCGCGGTGGAGACCATCGTGGTGGCTTTCGCCTCGGCCTCGGCCGAACGCTCGCGCGCCTCGGCGGCGCGGAAGGCGGCCTCCTTCTCGCCCTCGGCGGCCAGGATCACCGACTGCTTCTCGCCCTCGGCCTTGAGGATCGCCGCCTGGCGGAAACCCTCGGCATCGAGGATGTTGGCGCGCTTCTCGCGCTCGGCTTTCATCTGCCGCGCCATCGCGTCGATCAGGTCGCGCGGCGGCGCGATGTCCTTGATCTCGATGCGGTTGACCTTGACGCCCCACGGATGGGTCGCCTCGTCCACCACCCGCAAGAGCTTGGCGTTGATCGCGTCGCGCTGGCTCAGGCTTTCGTCGAGGTCGAGCGAGCCGAGCACGGTGCGGATGTTGGTCATCACCAGCGCCAGCGAGGCCTGCTCCAGGTTGGACACCTCGTACGCCGCCTTGGACGCGTCCAGCACCTGGTAGAACACCACGCCGTCCACGCGCACCACCGCATTGTCCTTGGTGATCACGTCCTGCGAGGGCACGTCGAGCACCTGCTCCATCATGTTGATCTTGCGCCCGACCGCCTGGTAGATGGGGATCAGGAAGTGCAGCCCCGGATTGAGCGTGCGGGTGTACTTGCCGAAGGTTTCCACGGTCCACTCGAAACCTTGCGGCACGATGCGCACCAGCTTGGCGATGCCGACGACGGCGACAAACACGATGACCAACGCAAGAAGCGACCCCATGAGCCTTCCTCCTTTTCCCGATGAAGGCACGAGTATAGGGCACCTCGAATAACCCGATCCGTCGCCGGAGCGCCCCCCGGCACGCGCCGCCTCCCGCGATTTGCCGTAGGAGCGCACCCTGTGCGCGAACGCTCTTCACGGACGCCGTAGGAGCGCACCCTGTGCGCGAACGCTCTTCACGGACGCCGCAGCCCCCCCCCGCGCGAACGCTCCTCACGGACGTCGCTCATCGACAGGATGCATTCGCGCACAGGGTGCGCGCCTGCGCGGGCGGCCGGAATCAGTGCATTGCAGGGATGCCGGCGACGGGCTGCCGCGTCGGCGCCTGCGGCAGCAGCAGGCTCACCCGCAAGCCGCCGCCTTCGCGATTGGCCAGCAGCACGCGCCCGCCGTGCGCCTCGGCGATCTCGCGCGCCAGCGCCAGGCCCAGCCCGGTGCCCGAGCGCTTGGTCGAATAGAACGGCAGCAGCGCCTGCGCCAGCACCGTCTCGCTCATGCCGGGGCCGCGGTCGGCCACCTCGATGCGCAGCTCGCGGCCGGTTTCGAGCAGCGACAGCGTGACCTCGTCCCCGGCGCTGCCCGATTCGTGCGCGTTCTTGATCAGGTTGATCAGCACCTGCTCGATCTGCGCCGCATCGAAACGCCCGGGCCGGGCGGGTATCGGCGTCGCCAGCCGGTAGCGGCAGTGCTGTGCCAGCGCATCCAGGAACGGCGCCCATGCGATCGCCGCCGGCTGCGGCGCCGGCAGCTTGGCGAAGCTGGCGTAGCCGGTGATGAACCCGTGCAGGTGGCGCGCGCGCTCGCCGATGGTGGCGAATACGCCGGGCAGGCGTTCGACGTCGCCGCGCCGCGCCAGCTCGGCGCCGGAATGGGCCAGCGAGGAAATCGGCGCCAGCGAATTGTTGAGCTCGTGGCTGATCACCCGGATCACCCGCTTCCAGGTCGCCACTTCCTGCCGCGACAGCTCGCGCGTCATGCGGCGGAACAGGTGCAGCCGGTGCGGCCTGCCCTGCAGGCGGAACGCACGCTGCGACAGATGGAAGGTTTCCTCGCCGCCATCCATCTCCAGGCTGAGCAAGGCGTCCTCGCCGCTTTCCACCGCCTGGCGCAGCGCCTCGGGCGCGGTGGCCAGCAGTTCGGCAAAGTCCAGCCCGTGCAGGCTGCGTCCCTCGTTGAACAGGTGCCGCGAGGCGATGTTGGCGTAGGCCACGCGGCCGGCCGCATCGGTCAGCACCAGCGCCACCGGCGTGTTCTGCACCACCGTGTCCAGCAGCAGCTCGCGCTGCACCAGGTGCTGGCGCTGCTCGCGCAGGGTATGCCCCAGCGCGTTGTGCATGCGGATCAACGCACCCAGTTCGTCGCCCCGGTCGACCGCGATCGAGAAACTGAAATCGCCGTCGCGATAACTCGCCACCGCGCCTTCCAGCGCCCGCAACAGGCGGCTCACCGGCGCCATCACCCGGCCGGACAGCCAGAACGCCAGCGGCAGCAGCACGATCGCGCTGGCCAGCAGGCCGCCGTAGATGCCCAGCTGCATCGGCGACCGGATGCTCAACGCCAGCTCGGCGCGCGCCCACTGCAACAGCTGCGGCAGCGGCCATTGCGTGACGCCGACGTAGACCAGCGCGCCGGCCATGCCGGCGACCGCCAGCAGGACCGTCAGCCGCCCCCGCAGCGAATTCAGGCGACGCCACATCGGCGGTACCTCACGGTGAATACGGGCGATCGCGTCGAATCAGGCATGGCTCGCCAACCCGTAGCGCTCCATCCGCCGGTACAGCGCCTGGCGCGACAGCCCCAGTTCCTGCGCGGCGCGGCTGACCACCCCGTCGCTCTTGTGCAGGGCCGCCTCCACCGCCGCGCGGCTGGGCTCGTCGAGATTGCGCGCGGCGGCGGCCGCATGCTCGGGCAGGTTGAGCAGCTCGGGCGTGACCGGACCGCCGCCGGCCAGCAGCGCGGCGCGCTCGATCGCGTTCTTCAGCTCGCGCACGTTGCCCGGCCAGGGGTAGCCGAGCAGCGCCTCGCGGGCGGCGTCGCCGAGTTCGGCGCGGCCGTCCAGGAAGTGTTCGGCCAGCGGCAGGATGTCGTCGCCGCGCTCGATGAGCGGCGGCAGGTTCACCTCGATCACGTTGAGCCGGTAGTACAGATCCTCGCGAAAGGTGCCGGCGCGGATCATCGCCTTGAGGTCGGCATTGGTGGCGGACAGCACGCGCACCTTGACCTGCCGCGTGCGGCCGGAACCGAGCCGCTCGAACTGGCCCGATTCCAGCACGCGCAGCAATTTCATCTGGCCGTGCAGCGGCAGGTTGCCGATCTCGTCGAGAAACAGCGTGCCGCCGTCGGCCTGCTCGAAGCGGCCCTCGCGCGCCTTGTTCGCGCCGGTGTACGCGCCGGCATCGGCGCCGAACAGCTCGGCCTCGATCAGTTCGCCCGGCAGCGCGCCGCAGTTCACCGCCACGAACGCGCCGCGCTTCACCGCCGAGTTCGCATGCACGATCGCCGCGATGCGCTCCTTGCCGGTGCCGTTGGGCCCGGTGATCAGCACCGGCACGTCCGAGCGCGCGACCTGGCAGGCCAGCTCGAGCGTGCGCGCCATCCCCTCGGAGGCGAACACCAGACCGTCCAGCTCGTACTTGCCCAGCAGCGCCTCGCGGCGGCGCCGACGCTCGCGCCGCGCGCGCGCCACCTCGCGGCTGGATTCGGACAGCTCCAGCAGGTTCTCCACCGTGGCCAGCAGCTTGCTGTCGTCCCACGGCTTGGCCAGGTAGTCGGCGGCGCCGGCCTTGACCAGCTCCACCGCGGTTTCCAGATGCGTCCACGCGGTGAGCAGGATGACGGGCAGGTCCGGATGGCGCTCGCGGATCGCGCGGAACAGCGCCACGCCCTCGGCGCCCGAGGTGGTGTCGGCGGTGAAGTTCATGTCCTGGATCACCACGTCGACGTTCTCGCGCTCCAGCAGCGCGAGCCCCTCGTCCGGCGTCAGCGCGGTCAGCGGCCGGATCTCGTGCAGCGACAGCGCCAGCGACAGCGCCTCGCCCACGGCCGGATTGTCGTCGATGATCAAGATCGTTCGGGTCATCTTCTTTCTGCACATGCGGACATGGATGCCGCTCCGGACGCAAAGGTTGCCATGACTCGGGGAGGGCGCCCAGGCTCCTGGTGCGGTGCTGCACACCAGCGATCTTCCTGCACTCCGCTCGTCCCGGCCGCTACGGCGAGCTTGACGCGGCCCAGGAGTCCGCCATGAACGAAATCGTCTTCCAAGTCGAAGAAACCCCCGAAGGAGGATACACGGCTCGTGCACCCGGACACGCCATTCCACGCGCGACGAAGTCCTCGCCGCATGAAGTTGCCGCGCGGCGGCTTACCAGCCGCAGGCAGCAGTCGAACACTCACCACTCCTTCGTTGCGCTCGCCTCTCCCGCCGGCGGAAGAGGGAAAAAGCTCACGCGCTTCTCGTCGCCACCACCGGCGGCACGCGCGAAGCGCGCAACGCGGGCGACAGCACGGAAAGCTGGCCCAGCACCCACGATGCCAGCGCGCCGACCGGCAGGTACCACAACGGCAGGCGCGGCAGTTCGTAGTACCTCATCAGCAGCAGGTTCAGGCCGACGGCCAGCAGCACGCCCAGCACCACGCCGGCGCTGACGATCAGGAAATTCTCGGCCTGGAAGTAGCGCAGGATGTCGCCGCGGGTGGCGCCGACGGCGCGACGGATGCCGATGCTGCGCGTGCGCTGCTGGACCCAGAAGTTCGCCAGCCCCGCGATGCCCAGCGCGGTGACGAACAGCAGGCCCAGCGCGGAGGCGATCAGCAGGCCGATCATGGTGGTGTCGCGCTGGAAGTAGCCCCGGCGCAGCTGCGCGTAGGTGCGCGTTCCCTTCGCCGGGATCAACCGGTCGGGATCGAGCCGGCTCAAGGTTGCGACGGCGGCCTTGAGCACGCGCCCGCGATCCGCCGGCGCGCTGCGCAACACATAGATCACCGTATTGTCGCCAGGCAGCGACGGCACCAGCACGCTGAGCTGGTTGGTGCCAGGCGTGTGCAGCCGCGGGCGCAGCAAGGTGTCCACCACGCCGACGATGCGCATGGGCGGGTGGTTGCCCATGTAGAGGCTCTGGCCCAGCGCACCTCGTCCGGGGTACAGACGCGCCGCCAGGGCTCGGCTGATGATCGCGCTGGGTACGCCGGCGAACACCCAGCCCCGTTTCGCCGGCAGGTACTCGCCCGACCGGAAATCCCGGCCGGCCACGAGCTTCAGCCCCAGCGCCGCCAGCTCGCCCTGCGAACCGCTGTAGACCGTGGTGTTCACGCAGCCGACGATGCCCGCCATCGAGTACACCGCCATGGCCTGGTTGAAACTCCGCTGGCTGTCGCAGGTGCCGTAACTGGATTCGTTATGGCTCAACGGCAGCGAATCGACCGCCACCACAGCCTGCACGCCCGGAATCGCGCGCAGCGCCACCAGATCCGTGGCATGCCGCACCTGCGGGTTCTCGCCCTTGGTGATCCCCTCGACCGTTACCATCGACAACTCGCTTTCGACCAATCCGGTGCGCAGGCTCACCTGCTGCACCCGGTTGGCAACCATGAACACCACGTTGCAGACGATCGCGCAGGTCAGCGCCACCTGCAGCATCAGCAGCGCGGCGGTGAGCTTGTGATGGCGCAAGGTGGAAAGTATCGGCAGCAGTTGCATGACGGCCTCCTTGCGGCTCACTGGGTTTTCAGTTGCAGCGCCGGCGCCACGCTGCAGGCACGCCATGCCGGCAGCAGGCCGGCCAGCAGGCTGGCGACAACGGCCAGCGCCAACGTGCCGAACAACATCGGCAGGTTCATCTGCGCCAGGTGCGCGTAGTCGTCGGGACGCCGGCGGATGCTCCACAGCCCGAGCTGCGCAATCAGCAACCCGAGCACGCCGCCGGCCACGCCGATCGCGGCCGACTCGACACCCAGCTGCAGGAAGATGTCGCGCCGCCGCGCACCCAGCGCGCGACGCACGCCGATCTCGTCGCTGCGGCGCAGGAATTTCGCCAGCAGCAAGGCCACGATGTTGATCATGCACACCAGCAGGAAACCCAGCGCCAGCCACAGCTGCAGGCGCACGTCGCTCGGCACCAGGTTCTCGTGCGCCAGCCAGTCCATCAGGCCGTACAGCCTGGCATTCGTCGGCGGGCGCTGGAAGCGGCCCAGCGCCTTCTGCTGCGCGGAGTAATCGACCAGGAACTGCCGGTAGCCGGCTACCTGTGCCGGCGTGTCCAGTCGCACCCAGAACTGCAGCCAGCTCGTCGTCGGACTGACCATGCGCGTGGCGGCATGATCCTTGGCCCAGCCGCTGAAATTCCCGTTGACGTCCAGCTTCAAATCCACCGCGGTCGACAACGGGATGAAGAACAGGTCGCCGTCGCTGTAGCGCTTGGCCGAGGCGTCGACATAGAACATCGGCGACGGCTGCCAATCGGATGTCACGCCGATCACCTGGAAATCGTGGTCGCCGAGCCGCACCGTCTTGCCGACGGTATCGACGCTGCCCAGCAACTGGCGGCTGAAGCTGTCGCTGAGCACCGCCACCCGCGCGCGTGCCGCGTCGTCCGCCGCCGACCAGCCGTGCCCTCGCTCGAACGGCACGCCGAACATCGGGAAGAAATCCGCCGTGGCATAGCGACCGTCCGCGTGGAACGGCCGCGCGCCCGTGCGCTGCGGCCGCACCAGCAGTTCGCCTCCGGCCATCGCCGCCTGCCGCGGCGCGCGATGCGCCTGCAACAGCGCCATCGCATCCGGCCAGGTCAGGTTGCTGGCCGGGTCGCCCGCGATGTCAATCGCCTTGAAACGGATCGGCAGCGGATCGAGGTGCGGCGTGTAAAGATGCCCGCTGCGTCCCGGCATCGGGTCGTCCGTCATCACGTGCAGCACGGTCAGCATGGTCATCGAGGCGCCGATGCCCAGCCCGATCGCCAGCACCATCAGCGCGGTGAGGACGGGCGTGCGCCTGAGGCTGCGCAGCGCGAGATTCAGGTAATAGCTGAACATGGTTGGCCCTTGCGTCTGCATGCCCCAAAACTCCCCGACCGCCGCCGTGATCCCGCGGCATCACGGCGGCATCGCCAGGATCAGCGATCGCGTTCCACTTCGGCCGGCGCCGCATCGCCTGCCTTTTCAGCATACGGCAGTACGTCGTCCACCAGGTGGACCAGGAAGCGACCCGGCTGCTCCAGCATGATCATGTGCGCCGAATCGGCGAACACCACCAGCCGCTTGGACGGCGCCTGCAGCCGGTCGAACCACTGTTCGGCCAGCACGTGCGAGGTGGTGTTGTCGTGCGCGCCGACGAACATCACCACCGGGCAGCCGAACCGGGTGGTGTGGTCGAAATCCACCGCCAGCAGCGGCTTGAGCAGGTGCTGCAGCGAGAACATGCTGCCCTTGTCGATGGCGTGCAGGTCGCTTTCGCGGTAGTCCGGCGACAGGCTCCAGGTGTCCGCGGCGAACTGGTAGTCCCGGCGCCCCCAGGCGAGGCCGCCGTAGTACATCTCCCACTTGTCGCGCACGCCGATCTGCTCG
>JAGWMU010000207.1 GCA_028873095.1 Pseudomonadota bacterium
AGCAAGGGCAGCAGCGCGGTCCAGCCGAGCGCGTCGAGCAGGCGCCGGCCCTCGGCCACGCCTTCGTGCATCGGCGTGCGCGCCACCCGCGAGGCGGCGAACAGCGCCACCACGCAGGCCAGCGCCAGCCCGGTCAAGGTCATCTGCGGCGCGGCGAACAGCGCGTGCCCGCCGATCACCAGCCAGCCGCCGAACAGCGCCACCAGCAGCGTGACCAGCGGAATCAGCAGGGCCGGCACGAACAACGTGTGTCCCAGACGGATCGCCGACTGCAGCCGTTCTTCGGGGCCGCAGTTTTCGGGGTGCGCCTTGCGCTGCAGCCGCGGCGCCAGCAGCGCCAGCACGATCACCCCGACACCGCCCAGTTGCGCCGGCAGCATGTTGCCCGTCGCCGATTGCGCCAGGATCGCGTCGCCGCCGCCGAACAGCGCGCCCAGCACCAGCCAGAACGCCGCGTGCCACGGGTGCCGGTCATGCAGGTTGCGCAGGCCGGTGTAGATCAGGAATGCGGCGATCAGCCAGTAGGCGTATTCGATGCGCAGCATGCTCAGTCCACCGCCTCGCGGCGATCGCCGGCGGCGCGTTGCCGCAGGCTGCGTTGATGCAGCCATACCCGCAGCGACTGGATCGCGAACGCGGCGATCGCCGTGGGCAATGCCCAGATGGCGATCGCCAGTGGCGACAGCTCGATCCCATGCTGGGCATAGAACGCCTGGATCAGCAGCACCGCGCCCAGCGCGATGAACACGTCCTCGCCGAAGAAGCGGCCGATGTTGTCGGTGGCCGCCGCGATCGCGCGCAGCTCGTCGCGATCGGCATCGTCCAGCGCCGGCAGGATTTTCCCGGCCGCCGCCTCGGCCATCGGCGCCAGCAGCGGCCGCACCGTCTGCGCCGGACCGGCCACGCCGGTCAGGCCCAGCATCGCCAGCAACTGGCGCAACAGCAGATAGCCGACCAGCAGGCGCGCAAGCGTCAGCCCCTGCAGCCGGGCCATCCAGCGCTGCGCGTGTTCGCGCAGGCCGGCGCGCTCGAGCAGCCCGATTGCCGGCAGGGTCAGCACGAAGATCAGCAGCATGCGGCTGGCGACGAAGCTGTTGCCCAGCAGCGCCAGCAGCGCCGGGACCGACAGCCCGGCCAGCAGGCCGCTGCCGAGCGCCGCCGTCACCACCACCAGCACCGGATTGAAGCGCAGCACGAAGCCGACCACGATCACCGCGACGCCGAGCAGGGGCCAGTAGTTCATGCACACCTCGATGGGATGGGGGAGCGGGACATCACGCCGCGCCCGGCGCGGCGATGCGCAGGCCGGCCGCGCGCAGCGCATCGCGCACGGCACGGGCGAACGGCACGGCGTGGGCGCCGTCGCCATGCAGACACAGCGTGTCGGCCTGCAGGCGCACCCTGCCGCCATCGGCCGTCTGCACGGACCCGTCGCGGACGATGCCCAGCGCCTGCGCCGTGGCCTGTTCGACATTCTCGATCACCGCGCCTGTCTCGCCGCGCGATTGCAGCGAGCCGTCGCTGCGGTAGCGCCGGTCGGCAAACGCCTCGGCCGCCACCGCCAGGCCGAGCGACCGGCCGGCGTCGATCAGGGCCGAGCCGGCCAGCGCGAACAGCCGCAGCTGCGGGTCGAAATCGCGCACGGCGTGGGCGACCGCCTGCGCCAGTGCGGCGTCGCGGGCGGCCATGTTGTACAGCGCGCCATGCGGCTTGACATGCGCCAGCCGGGTGCCTGCGGCGCAGGCGAAAGCGTGCAGCGCGCCGATCTGGTACAGCGTCAGCGCATGCGCTTCGGCGGGCGTGACCGCCATTTCGCGGCGGCCGAAACCCTGCAGGTCGGGCAGCGCGACGTGCGCCCCGATCGCCACGCCGTGCGCGACCGCCAGCGCCACCGTCCGGCGCATGGTGTCCGGGTCGCCGGCATGGAAGCCGCAGGCGATGTTGGCCGAACTGACCAGCGCCAGCAGCGCGTCATCCTCGCCCATGCGCCAGGCGCCGAAGGATTCGCCGAGATCGCCATTGAGGTCGATGCGGTTCATGCGGGCTGCTTCAATCGGGCCGGCTTCATTCAGGCATGCTCCAGTCGCTGTGCGATCGCCTCGATCAGGCGGCCCAGCCGCCGCTGGCGTGCGGCCAGCCGCGTCAGCGCCTCGTCGAGCGTGCTGCAGCGGAAGCATACGGCATCGCCCGGGCGGCGTTGCGCCAGATGCGGCAGGTCCACGGCGGCGATCTGGCCGATCCGCGGGTAGCCGCCGGTCACCGGCGCCTCGGCCAGCAGGGCGATCGGCCGGCCCGACGGCGGCAGCTGCAGGGTGCCCGGCAGGGTCGCCTCGGAAACCAGTTCCAGCGGCTCGCGCAGGCGCAGCGTATGGCCATCCAGACGGCTGGCCGTACGATTGCTGTCCTTGCCCAGGACGAACGTCGCGCCGTGCAGCAGCTGCTGCGAGGCCTGATCCAGCAGGTGCCCGTGGCTGCCTGGAAGCAGCGCCAGCGGACGCCCGCCGAAATCGAACCAGGGCCGCGGGTCGATGCCCCAGTGCAATGGCTGCACCGCCTCGCCGGCCGCCAGGCCGGGCAGGGGTTCGGCGGCGCCGAGCGGCAATTCGTCGCCCGCGCACAGTGCGCGGCCTTGCAGATGCCCGAGCCGCGCGTGCAAGTCGCTGCTGCGGCTGCCCAGCACCGGCGCCACGTCGAAGCCGCCGCGCACCGCCAGGTAGGCGCGGCTGCCACGGGCCATGCCGCCCAGCCGCAGCACGCTGCCGGCCGGCAGCCGGCAGCAGGTCCACATCGGGACCGGCCGGTCGCCGACATGGGCGGCGATCGCCGCACCGGTCAGCGCGATCACGGCGGCCTGCTCGAAACGCAGGCTGGGGCCGACCAGCGTGCATTCGATGGCGGCCTCGCCGCGGGTGTTGCCGACCAGCGCATTGGCCAGCTGCCAGGCCGGCCCGTCCATCGCGCCGGCGCGGCCCACGCCGAGCGCGGCATGGCCGGCACGCCCGGCATCCTGCAGGCTGCTCAGCAGACCCGGCTTCAGGACGCTGACGCTCATCGCGGGTCGGCTGCGGCGAGCTGGCGGAAGCGGTCCTCGCCGATGGCCTGGAAGCGCACGCGATCGCCGGCGGCCAGCAGCGACGGCGGGCTGGCCGCCGCGTCGAACAGACGCAGCGGCGTGCGCCCGATCAGCTGCCAGCCGCCCGGCAATGCCTCGGGATAGATGCCGGTCTGGCTGCCGCCGATCGCCACGCTGCCGGCCGGCACGCGCTGGCGCGGATCGCGGCGGCGCGGCATCGCCAGTTGCGGATCGAGCCCGAGCAGGTAGGGAAAGCCCGGCGCGAAGCCGAGCATCGCCACGCGGTATCCGGCCGCGGTGTGGCGATCGATCAGCGCATCCACGGTGAGCCCGCAGTGGGCGGCGGCGTCGGCCAGGTCCGGCCCGTACTCGCCGCCGTAGCACACCGGGATGATCCGTTCGCGTGGCGTCGCGGGGATCTCGCCGCCTTCGCCAAGCACCGCATTCACGGCATCCTGCAGGCGGCGATGCGGGTCGCTGCCGCCGTGCCCGTTCCAGCACGCCGGGTCGAAGCGCAGCAGCACGCTGGCATACGCGGGCACGCATTCGAGCTGCGGCAGGCGCCGGCGCAGGCGCGCGGCAGCGGCCTGCACGCGGGCATTCAGTTCGATGTCGATGCGCTCGCCGAAACGCAGCAGCAGGGCATCCTCGGCGAGCGCTTCGAACTGGATGCCGTGCGCCATGGCCGATCTATGCCGCGGCGTCGGCCAGCGCCTGGCGCAGCGCAGCGCAGCGCGCGCGCAGGCTGGCCTCGGCATACGGTCGTGCCTGGCCGTGGCCCCATGCCGGGCCGGGCCAGGCGGCATCGCCTGCGCAGCGGGCGACCACGTGCACATGCAACTGGCGCACGATGTTGCCCAGCGCGCCGAGATTGAGCTTGTCGCACGGCGCCACCGCGCGCAGCGCCCTGCCGGCGCGGTTCACTTCCTGCCACAACATGGCCTGTTCGCCGGCGGGCAGGTCGTCGACCTCGACCAGGCCGGCGCGGCGCGGCACCAGCACCAGCCACGCATAGCGCGCATCGTTCATCAGCCGCACGTCGCACAGCGGCAGGTCGACGAGTGCAACGGTGTCGGCGGCCAGCCGCGGATCGAGCGCGAAAGCGTCCCGGCTCACGCGCCGGCCAGATGCGTGTCGAGGAAGGCCAGCGTGCGCTCGAGCGCCAGCTTCGCGCTGGGCTCGTGGTAGCTGGCGCCGGCATCGCGGTTGAAGCCGTGGTCGGCCGGGTAGGTGAAGGTTTCCATCTGCGGCAGCAGTTCGCGGTGCTGCGCGACCATCGCCGGCGTGATGTGCTGATCCTTTTCGCCGAAGTGGAACATCACCGGCGCCTTCGGCTTCTCGTGCAGGAACGGCAC
>JAGWMU010000208.1 GCA_028873095.1 Pseudomonadota bacterium
CGCGCGGGCACGAACACCGCGCCCTGCCCCAGCGCCAGTACCGCGGCGACGCCGGCCAGCACGTAGGCGACCGGCAGGCGGGCCATCGCGAAGTGCCGCATCAGCAGCAGGTTGAGGCCGAGCGCCAGCACCACGCCAAGCACCGCGCCGCCGCCGGCGATCAGCAGGTTCTCGGTCTGGAAGTAACGCAGGATGTCGGTCTTGCGTGCGCCCAGCGCGCGACGCACGCCGATCTGCTTGTGCCGCTGGCCGACCCAGAAGCTGGTCAGCCCCACGATGCCGGCGGCGGTGACGGCGAGCAGGATCAGGCAGATCACGCCCATCAGGATCGCCATGCCGAGGTCGGCGCGGTAGGCATGTTCGCGGATGTCGGCGAACGACCTGACGCCGTTGCTGTCGGCATCGTCCCCGATCACCCGCATCGGGTTGGCGGCGAACAGCGCCGCGCGCGCCTCCTTCATCGCGGCATCCATGCGACCCGGCCTGGCACGCACCGCGTAGCGCGAAAAATTTCCGTCCAGCCGGGTCGGAATCAGCACCGAGTTCCAGGTGAAGCCGCTGGCCCACCGGTCCACGCTCGGCACCTGCATGCGCGCGACCACGCCGACGATGGTGCTTGGCGTTTTGCGATCCATGTAGATGGATTTGCCGACCGCGTCGCCGCCCGGAAACAGCGTGTCGGCCAGCGCCCTGGTGACGATCACCAGCGGCGGCACGTCCTGCCCGCGCATGCCCATGTGGTGCACGTCGCCGGCAGTGAAATTGCGCCCGGCAACCAGGCGCAGCCCGAGCGTGTGGATCATCTGCTCGTCGCCGAAATAGTTCGCGGCGTGCGCGCTCGGGTGCTGCTGCGCCGGCTTCAGGTCGATGCCGCCGCTCCAGGTGCTGTTGGTCAGCGGCAGCGAGTTGATGGCGATCGCCGACTCCACGTCGGGCAGGCCGCGCAGGGTCTGCACGTCGGTGCGCTGCATCGCGTCGAGCTTGTCGATCGAGGCCTCGTCATCGCCGGTCGGCGCACCGACCCACAGCTGGGTCACCATGAACAGGTTCTTCTCGTCCATGCCGGTGGGGCGCTGGATGCGCTGGACCCGGTTGCCGATGATGAAGATCGCATTGCACACGATCGCCAGCGTCAACGCGATCTGCAGCGCGATCAGCACCACGCCGGCCTTGTGGCGGCGCAAGGCGGCGAGGATGGGGTGCAGGGTCATGTCATGTTCTCCTGGTTCGTCATTTCCCGAAAGCGGGCATGACGGCGGGTTCTAATTCGATTTCAGCTGCCACGCCGGCTGCACCCGCGACGCCCGGAACGTCGGATACAGCGCCGCCAGCAGGCTGGCGACCACCGCCACGGACAACGTGGTGAGCAGCAGCGAGGTGTCCAGGTGCGCCAGCGCGGCGATGTCCTTCGGCATCACCAGCCCGACGCCGGCCACGCCGACGCCGGTGAGCAACAGCCCGAGCACGCCGCCGGCCAGCCCGATCACCCCGGCCTCGGTGAGGAACTGCGCATGGATCGCCAGGCGCGGCGCGCCCAAGGCGCGGCGCACGCCGATCTCGCCACTGCGGCGCAGGAACTTCGCCAACAGCAGGCCCGCGGTATTGACCAGGCACACGATCAGCAGCCCCAACGCGACCAGCAGCGACACCCGGGTGTCGCTCGGCACCACGTGCTC
The DNA here is from genome assembly GCA_028873095.1 of Pseudomonadota bacterium. Classification (GTDB taxonomy): domain Bacteria; phylum Pseudomonadota; class Gammaproteobacteria; order Xanthomonadales; family Rhodanobacteraceae; genus Rhodanobacter. The sequence goes on from JAGWMU010000208.1 coordinate 1,677, forward strand.
GTAGTCCAGCCAGCTCATCAGATCCTGCAGGCGGGTATTGGGCGCCCATTGCGGGTAGCGCTGCCGCGCGAAGCCGTCCAGGTAGTTCCGGTAGCGCTGCACCGCCGCCGCATCGTCGAGTTGCGCCATGTAGGTGACCCAGATGCAGCTGGAATGCTGCAGTCCCACGAAGCCGGACTCCCGCGGCATCTCGGAGCAGTTGGTGCTGCCCTGGTTGGGCATGCCCGCCGCGATCGCGGTATTGAACGGCAGTATCAGGTCCTCGCCGCTCATGTAGAAGCCGCCGGTATTGACCACGTCGTAGAACATCGGATGCGGATGCCAGTCGCCGAGCACGCCGACCACGCGATAATCCCGCCCCTCGATGTCCAGCGTCTTGCCGACGCTGTTGCCGCCGCCGAAGACCTTGTCGTTGAGCTTGTCGCCGATCACCACGACCTGGGCGCGGCGGGCGTCGTCGGCCGCGCTCCAGCCGCTGCCGTATTCGAACGGCGCGTCCACCATCGGGAAGAACTCGCTGTAGACCGCGTGGCCGCCGGCATTGATCGGATGCTTGCCGGCCTGCTGCGGCACCACCGACGGCGAGATCATGTACATCGCCGACTGCAGCGTGGCGCGGTGATCGCGCATCAGCGCCACCGCGTCGGTGTAATCGAGCGCATTGGGTGGATCGCCGTAATGCGGATCGGTGGGGTCGCTGCCCTTGCCGGCAGGCCCCCACATGTCGATCTGCGGCACGAACAGCTTGGCCGACTTCCACGGAATCGGATCGCCCGACACGGCGCGGAATACCGAGTAGGTGGTCATCGAGGCGGCCACGCCGAAGCCGATGGTCAGGACCATCAGCGCCGTCAGTCCGGGGCTGCGTTTCAGGCTGCGCAGCGCCAGTTCGAGGTAGTAGCTGAACATGCGTGGTTCCTTGGGTGATGGCGACGGCATTGCCTGCCTCCGGTAGGAGCGCACCCTGTGCGCGAATGCTCTGGTCGATGAACCTCCCCCAAAAGCATTCGCGCACAGGGTGCGCTCCTGCGGGCAGTGTCAGCGATGCTCGTGCATGGCTTCGGCGGCATGCACGTGGAAGCGCGGCTCCTCGGCCAGGTCCACCACCTGGCCGTCGATGATGTGCACGTTGCGCTGCGCGCGCGCGGCCAGTTCCGGGTCGTGGGTGACCATCACGATGGTGGCGCCGTCGCGATGGATGTCCTCGATCAGTTCGAGCACGCCGCGCGCCATCTGGGTGTCGAGGTTGCCGGTCGGTTCGTCGGCCAGCAGCAGGCGCGGCGAACCGGCCAGCGCACGGGCGATCGCCACGCGCTGCTGCTGGCCGCCGGAGAGTTCGGCCGGGTAGTGCCTGGCGCGCGAGGACAGGCCCACGCGCTCCAGCGCATCCATGATGCGCTGCTTGCGCTCGGCGGTCTTCATGCCGCGATAGCGCAGCGGCACCTCGATGTTGTCGTACACGTTGAGGTCGGGAATCAGGTTGAACGCCTGGAAGATGAAGCCGATCTTCTCGTTGCGGATCTTCGAGCGCGCGTTGTCGTCGAGCTGGCTCACCTCGATGTTGTCCAGGTGATAGGTGCCGCCGGTGAAGGTTTCCAGCAGGCCCGCGATGGTGAGGAAGGTGGTCTTGCCCGAGCCGGACGGGCCGGTGACGGCGACGAACTCGCCCTCCTTCACGTCGATGTTGAAATCGCGCAGCGCGTAGGTCTCCACCACTTCGGTGCGGTAGACCTTGGAGAGATGGGTCATCTTGAGCATGTTCACGTTCCTCGGTGGTGGTGGATCTGCTGGTTTTTGCGAACCCTCATGGAACAAGGGCCTTTCTGAAGAGGGCGGCCATGGATGGCCGCTTTTGACTCTCGCGTTCATGGACGAACGCACTGGTTACCGACTGATCGCCACGCGCTGCGCGCCCTTGAAGCTGTCGGTACCGGAGATCACGATGCGGTCGCCTTCCTTCAGGCCCTGCAGGATCTCCACCTTGTCGATGCTGCTCACGCCCACACGGATCGGCGTCTTGGTGGCAATACCGTCCTTGACCACGTAGGCGTAGCTGCCGCCGGATTCGTCGACGAAGGAACCGCGCTGCACGGTGAGCACGTTGTCGCGCTTCTCGAGCAGGATGCGCACGGACAGGCGCTGGTTCTGGCGCAGCTCCTTCGGCGTGCTGCCTTCGAAGCGCACGCGGGCAGCCACTTCGCCATTCACCACTTCGGGCGAGATCGCGCTGACCAGGCCCTTCCAGGTGCTGCCGTTGCCGCTGATTTCGCCGGTCATGCCGATGGCCAGATCGCGGGCGAAGCTCTCGGGCACCTTCACCTCCACTTCCAGCGCGGTAAGGTCGATCACACTCAGCAGCTGCGCGTCCTTCGCCACGGTGGCCACCGGCGCGATGAACAGCTGGCCGACCTGGCCGTCCACCGGCGACTTCACGTTGAGGTCGTCGACCTGGCGCTGCAGGTCCTGCACGAGCAGCTTCTGCCGCTCGAAGGCGAGCTTCTTCGATTCGATGTTGAAGTTCAGGCTGTCGTTGTCCAGGCCGAGGTTGGCCCTGGCGTGGCGCTCGGCGATCTGCGCCTTTTCCAGCGTGTCGTGGGCGGTATCGACGTCGGTCCTGGACACCGCCCCCTTGGCATAGGCGGCCTCGTTGCGGTCCAGCGTGCGCCGGGCGGCCTGGGCGTCGATCTGCGCGTTGTCCCAGGCCTG
>JAGWMU010000209.1 GCA_028873095.1 Pseudomonadota bacterium
CACCAGGGTCAGCTGCGAGACGGACGGGTCGTGGGTGGCGGCCACCGTCAGCGTGTCGATGTTGACGTGGCGCGCGGCGAACATGCCGGCCACGCGGGCCAGCGCGCCGGATTCGTTCTGCAGCAGGATGGACAGGGTGTGTTTCATGCAGACCTCGCAGCCGCCGGTGCGGCGCAGCTAGAACATGTCATTGGGGGCGGCGCCGGACGCGCCGGGGGCACTGCGCGCGGCGATGAAGTCGCCGGTGATCATCTCGGCATAGGTGGCGCCCGGCCCGACCATCGGGTACACGCCGGCGTCGGGGTCGATCATCACCTCGAGGAAGGCCGGTCCGTCGAAGGCCAGGAATTCGGCGATCGTGGCGGCCAGCGCGGCCGGGTCGTCCAGCCGCTGCGCCCAGGCAAAGCCGTCCGCCTGCGCCGCCTTGACGAAATCCTTGCGGTGCAGGCTCTTGTCCGAGGCGGCGAAGCGGCCCTTGAAGAACAGCTTCTGCCACTGCCGCACCATGCCGTCGCCGACGTTGTTGAGCACCACCACCTTGATCGGCAGGTTGTAGGTGGTGACGGTCTCCAGCTCGCCGATGTTCATGCGGATGCTGGCGTCGCCGTCGATGTCGATCACCAGCGCCTCGGGCCGCGCGAACTGGGCGCCGACCGCCGCCGGCAGGCCGAAGCCCATCGTGCCCATCGAGCCGGAGGTGAGCCAGTGCCGCGGCGCGCGGAAGTCGAAGTATTGCGCCGCCCACATCTGGTGCTGGCCCACGCCGGTCGAGATGATCGCGCGGCCGTCGGTGTGCCGGTTGATTTCCTCGATCACCGCGTACGGCTGGATCAGCGCGCTGGCGCGGTCGTAGTTCAGCGCATGCACGCGCTTGAGCTCGGCCACGTGCGCGTGCCACGGACCCAGCGCGGGCTTGAAGCCATGCGCCAGGCCGTACTGGGTCAAGCGCTGCAGCGTGCGCACCAGCGGTCCGACGTGGTGCCAGTGCACCGCCTTGACCTTGCCGATCTCGGCCGGGTCGACATCCACCTGGGCGACGAATTTCGCCAGCGGGGCGAACTTGTCGGGCACCCCGGCCACGCGGTCGTCGAAGCGCGCGCCCAGCGCCAGCACGAAGTCGCAGTCCTCCACCGCGTAGTTGGCGTAGGCGGTGCCGTGCATGCCCAGCATGTGCAGCGCCAGCGGGTCGGTGGTGTCCAGCGCGCCCAGCCCCATCAGGGTGGTGGTCACTGGCACGCCGAAGGCGTCGACGAAGGCGCGCAGCGCCGGTGCCGCCGCCGCCGCGATCACCCCGCCGCCGGCATAGATCAGCGGCCGCCGGGCCGCGCCCAGCGCGGCGAAAAAGGCGGCGCAGGCGTCGTCATCCAGGTGGGCTTCCTCGACCGCGCGCAGGCGGGCGCGGTAGCCGGGGATCGGCAGCCGGCAACGACCGTCGAAACGCATGTCGGTGTTCTGCACGTTCTTGGGAATGTCCACCACCACCGGGCCGGGCCGGCCGGTGCGGGCGATCTCGAATGCGCAGCGCAAAGTCGCCTCCAGCGTGTCCGCCTCGGTCACCAGGAACACGTGCTTGGCGCATGCGCCCATGATGTTGCTGACCGGCGCCTCCTGGAACGCGTCGCTGCCCAGCGAGGTGGTCGGCACCTGGCCGCAGATCACCACCAGCGGGGTCGAGTCGGCCATCGCGTCGCGTACCGGGGTGACCATGTTGGTGGCGCCCGGGCCGGAGGTGACCACCGCCACGCCGACCTTGCCCGATGCCCGCGCATAGCCGCTGGCCATGAAGCCGGCGCCCTGTTCGTTGGCCGGCACGATCAGCGGCATCGGCTCGCTGCCGTCCGCGTTCAGGTGCTCGGCGTTGTAGCGGAACAGCGCGTCGTACACCGGCAGGATCGCGCCGCCGGAGTAGCCGAACAGCACGCCGGCGTGCTCGTCGGCCAGCACCTGCACGATGACATCGGCGCCGGTCATCGGCTGGCCGGCCAATGGGTGGTGGTCGGTTTCGATCCGGGCTTTCAACGGTTGCGCATTCACAAGCTGTCTTCCTCGATGGTGCGGTGGATGGTGGTTCCGGGTTCGCCCGCAGTGGGCGAACCCGGCACACCTCTAGCCCGCTTTCTTCAACGGTTCGGCCGCGGGTTTGGCGGCCGACGGCTGCAGCCAGGGCATGCGCGCGCGCAACCTGGCGCCGACCTGTTCGATCGGGTGGTCGAGGTCGGCCTGCTTCAGGCGCTTGTAGTTGGGCAGGCCGGCCTTGTATTCCGCGGTCCAGTTCCTGGCGAAGGTGCCGTCCTGGATGTCGGTGAGCACGTCCTTCATGCGTGCCTTGACGCCGGCATCGATCACCCGCGGGCCGCTGACGTAGTCGCCGTACTGCGCGGTCTCGGAGACGAACTGCAGCATCTTGGTCAGACCGCCCTCGTAGAACAGGTCGACGATCAGCTTCAGCTCGTGCATCACCTCGTAATAGGCGATCTCCGGCTGGTAGCCGGCTTCCACCAGCGTCTCGAAGCCGGCGATCACCAGCTCGCTGGCGCCGCCGCACAGCACCGCCTGCTCGCCGAACAGGTCGGTCTCGGTCTCTTCCTTGAAGTCGGTCTTGATGATCATCGCGCGGCCGCCGCCGATGCCGTCGGCGTAGCCTCTGGTGATCGCCTCGGCATGGCCGCTGGCGTCCTGGTAGACCGCCCAGATGCACGGCACGCCGCGGCCGCGCTCGTATTCGGTGCGCACCAGCGCGCCCGGGCCCTTGGGGGCGACCAGGATCACGTCGATGTCCTTGCGCGGCACGATCTGGCCGAAGTGCACGTTGAAGCCGTGCGCGAACAAGAGCGCCGCGCCGGGCTTGATGTTCGGCTCGATCGACTCGGTATACAGCGCGGGTTGCACCATGTCCGGCGTCAGCACCGCGACCAGATCGGCGCCTTTCACCGCCTCGCCAGGCTCGGCAACGGTGAAGCCCTCGGCCCTGGCCTTGTGCCAGGTCGGGCCGTTCGGGCGCAGGCCCACGACCACGTCGAGACCGGAGTCGCGCAGGTTCAGCGCGTGCGCGCGGCCCTGGCTGCCGTAGCCGAGCACGGCGATGCGCGCCTTGGCGAGGGGGTTCGGATTGGTGTTGGCGCTCATGCGGTAACTCCTTGGTCGATAGGGGCAGGGGAAGGTTTGGCCGTCTGGACGGCTGTAGTAGGATGGGTGTTGGCGCCGTCGGAGGCCGAGCCGACCAGGCGGGCGTACTTGGCCAGCGCACCGGCGGTGACCTTGGGTGCGGGCGGGTGCCAGCCGGCACGCCGGCTTTCCAGGTCGGCGCTGGTGGAAAGCGTGCGGGCGACCGCGTCGATCGCGATGCGGTCGCCGTCCTTGAGCAGGGCGATCGGGCCGCCGCGCACCGCTTCGGGCGCAACGTGGCCGACCATGAAGCCATGGGTGGCACCGGAGAAGCGCCCATCGGTGATCAGCGCCACGTCGTTGCCGAGGCCGCGGCCGACCAGCGCCGCGGTGACGCCGAGCATCTCGCGCATGCCCGGTCCGCCGGCCGGCCCTTCGTTGCGGATCACGATGACGTCGCCGGCATGGATCCGGTCGCCCTGCACCGCGGCGAAGGCCTCCTCCTCGCTTTCGAACACGCGCGCCGCGCCCTCGAAATTGCCGCTCTTGCCGGCCAGCTTGAGGATGCAACCTTCCGGTGCCAGGTTGCCGTACAGGATCGAGTAGCCGCCGCGCGGTTTCAGCGGCGCGCTCACCGGATGGACCACGTCCTGCGCTGCAGCGCGCGGCGCGGCGGCCGCTTCCGCGAACAGGCTGCGGCCGGTGACGGTAGGGGCGTCTTCCAGCATGCCGGCGGCGATCAGCTCCTGCGCCACGCGTGCGCTGCCGCCGGCGCCGAACAGTTCGACCGCGGTGTAGCGTCCGCCGGGCAGCAGGTCGGCGATCACCGGCGTCTGCGCCGAGGCCGGTTCGAAGTCTTCGATGGTCCACGGCACGCCGGCCTCGCGGGCGATCGCCAGCAGGTGCAGGATCGCGTTGGTCGAGCCGGCGGTGGCGGCGACCATCCGCGCCGCGTTGCGCAGCGAGGTGCGGGTGATCAGTTCGCGCGGCGTGCGGTTCGCCGCCAGGCATTCCACCACCAGCTCGCCGCAGCGATAGGCCGCCGCGCCCTTGGCCGGGTGGGTGGCCGGAATGTCGTTGTAGCACAGCGGCGACAGGCCCAGCGTGGACAGCACCATCGCCATCGTGTTGGCGGTGAACTGGCCGCCGCAGGCGCCGGCGCCGGGGCAGGCATCGCGTTCGACCGCGGTCAGTTCGGCAGCGTCGATGCTGCCG
>JAGWMU010000210.1 GCA_028873095.1 Pseudomonadota bacterium
CGAGCTGCGCGCCGGCTGCCGCTGGCTGTGGGCATCGGCCAAGACCGGCGCCGGCCTCGACGCTCTGCGCGAACACCTCAAGCAACTGGCCGGCGCCGGCAGCGGCGAAGGCGCCTTCAGCGCCCGTCGCCGCCATGTGCTGGCGCTCGAACAGGTGGCCGCGCAACTCGACCTGGCCGCCACCGCCCTGCACGCCAACCGCGCCGGCGAACTCGCCGCCGAGGAGCTGCGCCAGGCCCAACACGCGCTGGGCGAGATCACCGGCGCCTACACCAGCGACGATTTGCTGGGCGCGATCTTCGGGTCGTTCTGCATCGGCAAGTAGACTATGACCCAGCCAGGATCGGCAGCCCAGGAGCCTGGGCCGCTGACGACATCGAGGCGCGCGGCAGGTGTCTGGCCGATATGGCTGCCCGGTTGTATCCAGGGCCGCCTGTATCAGATTGGGTTGACATGCACGAATGCGACGCGTAAAAAAGCTCATAAATGAGCCGTTATGTATCGAATGGGTCATATAAGAGCCATGAAACGCCAGGAATCTGGATTTGCCAGCCCCCCCGCCGAGGCCACCGGGCAGCACTTGGGCGCTTTGGTGCGGCAGGCACGCGTCGCGCGCAACTGGACCATGGCCGAACTGGCCGAACGCGCCCGGGTCAGCCTGGCCACGCTCAAGCGCATTGAGGGCGGCTCGTTGTCGACGTCGCTTGGCGCCTGGCTGGCGGTGTTCGAGCGCGTCGGGTTGATGTCACGTCTGGCGGAGCTTCGCGACCCGGTTTCCGAGGCTTTGCTCAACGAGACCCGGGCCAAGCGTCCACGCGGTCGGTCGGCAAAATCCGATCTGGATTTTTGAGACATGGCTGAGCGCATCGTATTCGTGCATCTGCCGGGTGAAACCGAGGCAGTGCCGGCGGGTCGGCTGACCATGATCGAGCAGGGCCTGCGGGTGCAGGCCTCGCGCTTTGCCTATGGCCGTCGCTACCTGCAGCGCGCCAATGCCGTGCCGGTCGATCCCGTCGCCTTGGCTCTTGCCGACGGCGGCGGTGACGCGGAACTGGTGCCGCCCGATGGCCTGGCGCTGTTTGGCGCGCTTCGCGACGCCACCCCCGACGCTTGGGGGCGCCGGGTCATCGAGAACCGGCTCAGGGCACCTCCCAACGGCTTGCCCGAATCGACCTATCTGGATCATGCCGGTCCGCACCGCGCCGGTGCGCTGGACGTGCGGCCGGCACCGACCAGCCGGCCGGCCGACGGTGCGCTGCCATCCGTGATGGACTTGGGTCATCTGCTCGATGCCGCCGCGCGTATCGAGGAAGGCGAGCCGGTGCCTGCGCATCTGGAGGTGTTCTTTGCGGGCGGCCCGTCGGTCGGTGGTGCACGGCCCAAGGCCGTGGTCCGCATGGACGATGGCGAATGGATCGCCAAGTTCCCTTCCGCGAATGACCGCTTCAATGTGCCGCTGATCGAACGCGCCACGCTGGAACTGGCGCGCGAAGCGGGGCTCGACGTACCCCGCACCGGCATCGAGTCACTGGCCGATGACCGGCAGGTCATGCTGATAGAGCGCTTCGATCGCCTGCCGCTGCCGACGGGTATCGGTCGCCGACACATGGTCAGTGCGCTGACCCTGCTGGCGTTGCACGAGCACGATTCGCCCGATTCCAGCTACGCCGCGATCGCCGACGCACTGGGTCAGCATGGCGTCGCCGGGTACATCGCACGTGACCGCCGCGAGCTTTATGCCCGCATGGTCTTCAATATCCTGGCGACCAATGACGACGACCACCTGCGCAATCATGCCTTCCTCTACGATGAAAAGGCTGAAGGCTGGCGTCTCAGTCCGCTGTACGATGTGGTGCCCAAGCCACAGGCAGCACAGGAACGCATGCTGCATCTGTCCGTCGGGCCGCAGGGCCGGGTCGCACGGCTGGACAACGCGCTGGCGGGTGCGGGGCGCTTTGGCCTGCTGCCCCCGGATGCGGCCGCGATCGTGGATCGCGTCGTAAGAGCGGTCCGGAGCTGGCGGGACATCTTCGAACGGTTGGGTGTATCGGCACGTGATTGTGACCGGGTGGCCAGCGCCTTCCGACGCGCTGGCGACATCGGCATGCGGGAAGTGGAACGCTACCTTTAGCAGCCTGTCGACGCGGGCGACCGAGGCGTGGCGCCTCACGACAGCGACGATGCGAGTCATGGCCGTTCTCCCCGCCTGCGGATGTTCAGCGTGAATCCGCTGAGCTTACCTGCCGGTTCCTGCGCGTCGGGGCATGGGCGACGAGCGGCAGCGGTGGATGGCCGGGCGGGAAGCGGGGTTTCGGGATTTCCTTGCAGGCGGCCGTCCGCTCGCGGCGGCGGACGGTCTCAGGGCGACGGCACGCGACCGATGCCGCTGTCGCCCGGCTTCAGCGCCGGCGCGGCGCCGGCCACCGCCAGCAGGGACTGCGCGTAACCGTCCTCCATGCTGACGGTGGATACCTCGTCCCAGGCGAAGAACGACGCCTCGAGCATCCACTCCGCATCGGGACTGAGTTCCTGCAGGTAGAACCCGTCCTCCTCGATGCTGGACAGCCGGCCGATGTAGCAGACCTCGGAGTCGTCCTCGCTGTTCACGTGTACGCCGATCACCGCCGCCCGTGCGCCGGCGGCCTGGATCACGTCGCGGATGTTGTCCAGCGGGAAGCCGTGCGGCGGGTGCGGCAGCAGCTGCTTCAGCGCCAGCGCCTTCTCGAAGAAAACGTGGTGCTTGTCCGGCGCCTCCAGCTCGGAGACGTCGCGGTGGCGCATCACGTACATGCCGTCGTAGGTGATGCCGTCGCCGACCACCCACAGCAGGAAGAATTCACGCCCGACACCGCCCACGTAACCGCAGAAGCTGCCGTGTTCAAGCTCTTCGCGCCACAGCCGGACCAGGGTCCGCTTCTGCTGCGCTTCCCGCAGCTGGGCGCGCTGGCCGGTGGTTTTCAGTTCAATGATGTTGCTCACGCACGAATTTTAGCAGATCGGGCTGCCCGGCTTGTTTACAGAATGTAGCGGCTGAGGTCTTCGTCGGCGGCCAGGCTGCCAAGGTTTTTGTCTACATTTTCGGCGTCGATAAGGTATTTTTCGCCGGATTTGTCTGCAGCTTCGTAGGAGATTTTCTCCAGCAGGCGTTCCATCACCGTATGCAGCCGGCGCGCGCCGATGTTCTCGGTGCGCTCGTTCACCTGGAACGCCACCGCGGCCAGCCGGTCGATTCCGCTGTCGGTGAATTCCAGGCCGACGCCCTCGGTGGCGAGCAAGGCGGTGTACTGCTTGGTCAGGGCGTTGTGCGGCTCGCGCAGGATGCGCTTGAAGTCGTCCACGCTCAGCGCGGACAGCTCCACCCGGATCGGCAAGCGGCCCTGCAGCTCCGGGATCAGGTCGGACGGCTTGGCCAGCGAGAACGCGCCGGAGGCGATGAACAGCATGTGGTCGGTCTTGATCGGACCGTACTTGGTGGACACCGTGGAACCCTCGACCAGCGGCAACAGGTCGCGCTGCACGCCTTCGCGGCTGACCCCGGCATGGCCGTGGTCGCCGCGTTGCGCGACCTTGTCGATCTCGTCGATGAACACGATGCCGTTCTGTTCGGCCGCCTCCATCGCCTGCGCGCGCAGTTCCTCGTCGTTGAGCAGCTTGCCGGCCTCCTCGTCGATCAGCAGCGGGCGCGCCAGCTTGATCGCGAGTTTCCGCTGCTGGCTCTTGGCGCCGCCCAGGTTCTGGAACATCTGCCGCAGCTGCGCGCCCATCTCCTCCATGCCGGGCGGCGACATGATCTCCACGCCCACGTTCATCGCGAAATCCAGCTCGATCTCGCGCTCGTCCAGGCTGCCTTCGCGCAGCTGCTTGCGCAGTTTCTGGCGGGTGTCGCTGTCGATCGCCGTGGCCGGCGCATCGTGGCTCCAGTCGGTCGGCACCTGCCGGCGCGGCAGCAGCGCGTCGAGGATGCGATCCTCGGCGCGGTCCTCGGCCTGCGTGCGCACGCGCTTGATCGCCTGTTCGCGGGTCAGCTTGTAGGCCACGTCGGCGAGGTCGCGGACGATCGATTCGACATCCTTGCCGACATAGCCGACCTCGGTGAACTTGGTCGCCTCGACCTTGACGAACGGCGCGTTCGCCAGCGTCGCCAGGCGACGCGCGATCTCGGTCTTGCCCACGCCGGTGGGGCCGATCATCAGGATGTTCTTCGGCGTCACTTCCTCGCGCATGCCCGGCTCCAGCTGCATGCGCCGCCAGCGGCTGCGCAGCGCCACCGCCAC
>JAGWMU010000026.1 GCA_028873095.1 Pseudomonadota bacterium
AGCGGCCCGCCGTGGACCGCAGGCATCGCGCTGTTGCTGCCGTTGCTGCATCCGGGCGAGGCGGCGGCCCGGCGCGACGCCGCCGCCGCCGATACCGCGGCCGCCCGTGACCGGGCCGCACTGGCGCTCTGGCACAGCCGCACGCAGGCATTGGCGGCGATGCGCGCAACGCTGCTGGCACGCCGGTCGCAGGCGCTCGCCGAGACCGTGGTGCAGGATCGGAAGACATACCTGCACGCCGTACGGCAGCGGGTGCTGGCCGGTGCCGACGCGCGCGACATCCAGCTTGCCGCCGAACTCGGCCTGCAGCGTGCCGAGGCCGAACTGGCCGGCCGGCGCGCGCGGCGCGATGCCGCGCAGCAGGCCCTGGCTGCCGCGCTCGGCCTGCCCTGGTCGGCCCTGGCCGAAGCCCGGCTGAGCTGGCCGGACCTCGACGCGCCACCGGCACCTGCGACATTGCCATCCAGTGCCCTGGCCGAGGATGCGGCATGGAACCGGCTCGACCTCGCGATGCTGCTGGCGCATTACCGGGCCAGCACGGCGCGCCTGCGGCTGGCCGCCGGCACGCGCTTTCCGGCGCTGGCTGTGGCACCGGGCTACAAATACGATCAGGGCGCGCGCAAGTTCACCTTCGGCCTGGATGTCGAACTGCCGCTGTTTCACGGCGCCGGGGCGCGCATCCGCGCCGCCGCGGCGGCGCGCGACGAAGCGGCCGCCGCCGTGCGCGCGCGCCAGATGACGATACTCAATACACTGGATGCGGCCCGTGCCGACTATGCCGAGCGCTACGCTGCCTGGCAACGCATGCAGGCAGCCGCGGCGACCGCCCGATCGACCGCCGAACGTGCCCGGGCGCAGCGATCGGCAGGCCAGATCGACCATGCCGCCGAATTGTCCGCGCAGCTTGTCGCCGCGACGGCGGCGCTGGCGGCCAACGACGCGCTGTCGCGCACCCTGGACTCGCTCGGTCGGCTGGAAGATGTCTTGCAACATCCGCTCTGGCCCGCGACTCATCTGGCGAACCTGCCGACAACCCCCTTCCCCGCTGCTTCGGCACCTGCCGACGAGGCCGCCCATGCGCATCGTTCCTGACTGGCGCCACCTGCTCGCCCTCGCCACGGCATCCGTCGCCGCGTCGTGGGCCATCTCCGCGCCGTCGCTGGCCGCCATGACCGGAACCGTGACGCTGACACCGGCCAGCGTGCATGCCAGCGGCATCGCGGTGGTGCCGCTGACGCCCGCAACGCAGACCGCGCAGGTGCAGGGCGTTGCCACGGTGCTGGATCCGCAACCGCTGCTGGCGCTGGCGGCGCGATTGCAGAGGACGCATGCCGCGGCACTGGCCGCCGAAGCGGCCGCGGAGGCCGCCGATGCCCAGGCGAAACGATCGCAGGCGCTGTACCGACAGGACGAAAATACCTCCCTGCGCGACCTGCAGGCTGCCGAGGCGGCGGCCGCGGCAGCCCGGGCCCAGCGCATGACGGCGCGCGCCGACGAGACCGCCGCGCGCAGCGGCGCACGCTCGCAATGGGGACCGGTGCTGGCGCGGTTGGCCGCCCGGGGACCGCAGGCGCTGCGCGATTATGCCGATGGCCATGCCGGCCTGCTCGAGGTCGTGTTGCCGAACGGCACGCGTGCGCCGACCGGGGATTCCATCCGGATAGGCAGCCCTGATGGCCAGCCGTCGACGGCCACCTTGCTCGGCGCATCGCCCCGTGCCGATGCCATCGTGCAGGGGCCGACCTTCTTCTACCGCACCACCGCAGCCGGACTGCGCAGCGGCCAGCGGCTGAGCGCCACGGTTCCGCTGGACAGCGCCGTGCGCCGGGGCGTTGACGTGCCGGCGGCCGCCGTGATCTGGTACGCGGGGCAACCGTGGGCCTACGTCGAGACCGCCGCCGGGCAGTTCCAGCGCCGACCGCTCGACCAGGTACGCGATGCGCAGGGCTGGTTCCAGGCCCGTGGTTTCCATGCCGGGGAAAAGGTCGTCGTCCGCGGCGGCGAACTGCTGCTGTCGCAGGAAATGCAGCCGCCGCCCGGCGCCGCCCAACCGGCCTGGGACGATGACGATGATTGAGTTCGCCGCCGCACGGACGTCGGCAGCGACGCCGTGCAACGCCGCCGGGCGGGCCACGCCATGCTGAATGCGATCGTCCGCGCCGTCATCCGCTTTCGCGGCGTGACGATCGCGCTGGCCGTGCTCGCGGTGGCCTACGCGGTGCTCGCCCTGGGACGCGCGCGGCTGGACGTGTTCCCGGAGTTCGCCCCGCCGCAGGCGATCGTGCAGACCGAGGTGCCCGGCTTCTCGCCCGAGCAGGTCGAGACCCTGATCACGCAGCCGATCGAGAATTCGCTGGCGGGCGCCAACGGCCTGGTGAACATGCGCTCCAAGTCGCTGCAGGGACTGTCGATGATCACGCTGACGTTCCGCGCCGGCAGCGATCTCGCGCGGGTCCGCCAGACCGTCGGCGCGCGGCTGCAGCGCACCGCGGCGGAGCTGCCGGGCGCCGCCAGAGCACCGGTATTGCTGCCGCTGTCGTCGTCGGCCGGCATCGTGCTGACGATCGGCGTGACCTCGCCCGCGCGGACCCCGATGCAGTTGCGCACGCTGGCCGACTGGACGCTGAAACCGCAGCTGCTGGGCGTGCCCGGCGTCTCCGACGTGAACGTGTTCGGCGGCGCGCTCCGGCAGCTGCAGATCCAGCCGCGGCCGGATGCGCTGGCGCGCTACGGCCTGTCGTTCCAGGACGTGATCGCGGCGGCCCGGCGCGCCACTGGCCAGACCGGCGCCGGCTTCGTCTCGAACGCCAGCCAGCGCATCGTGCTGGCGCCCGCCGGCGCAGCCGTCACGCCGGCCGAGATCGCCGCGGTGACGCTGCGCAGCCACGACGGCGCGGTGCTGCGGCTGGGCGACGTCGCCACGGTGCGCAACGGTGCGGCGCCTGCGGTGGGCGCCGCCTCGATCATGGGCAAGACCGGCGTGATGCTGGTGATCGACGAGCAGTACGGCGCCGACACCGTGCGGGTGACCCGGGCGCTGGAGCGGAAGCTGCAGGCGCTGCAGCCGGCGCTCGCCGCGCAGCAGGTGACGCTTTATCCGGCGCTGTTCCGGCCCGCCAACTTCATCCGTGCCGCGGTCGGCCATCTGCGCGATGCGCTGCTGATCGGCGCGGCGCTGGTGATCGCGGTGCTGTTCCTGTTCCTGCGCAATGCGCGGGCGGCGCTGATCTCGGCGGTGGCGATACCGCTGTCGCTGCTGGCCGCGGTGGTGGTGCTGGAGCGCTTCGGGCTGGGCCTCAACACGATGACCCTGGGCGGGCTGGCGATCGCCATCGGCGAAGTGGTCGACGATGCGATCATCGATGTCGAGAACATCGTGCGCCGCTTGCGGCTGAACCGTCTCGAAAGCTCGCCGCTACCGGCCGCGCAAGTGGTGCTGGCCGCGTCGCTGGAGGTGCGCAGCGCCGTCGTCTACGCAACCTTCATCGTGGCCCTGGTGTTCGTGCCGGTGCTGGCCCTGTCCGGCGTCGCCGGCAGCCTGTTCGCGCCGCTGGGCGTCGCCTACATCGCGGCCATCATGGCGTCGCTGGTGGTGGCGCTGACGGTGACCCCGGCGCTGGCCCTGACCCTGCTGCGCGGCACCGCGGAAGCGCCCGAGCCGCGGGTCCAACTGGCGCTCAGGCAGCGTTACCTGCGGGTGCTGGCGCGCATGCAAGGCCATCCGCGCGCGGTCCCGGCGGTGGTGGCCGTGCTGTGCCTGGCGTCGCTGCTGGCGCTGCCGTTCCTGCAGGGACAGTTTCTGCCGCAGCTGCGCGAAGGCCATTACATCGTGCACATGCGGCTGGCCCCCGGCGCCTCGCTGCAGGCGTCGCAGGACCTGGGCGCCCGGGTGAGCCGGTCGCTGCTCGGCATTCCCGGCGTGCGTTCGGTGGCGCAACGCACCGGCCGGGCCACGCGGGTGGCCGATCCGTCGCCGGCGTTCGCGAACGAGTTCGAGGTCGACCTTAAGCCGCTTTCCGGCCCGGGCCAGCAGCAGGTGCTCGACCGGATCCGGCAACGCCTGAGCGCCTTCGCCGGGGCCGGCTTTTCCGTCAACACCTTCCTGACCGAACGCATCAACGAGACGATGTCCGGCTATACCTCGCCGGTGGTGCTGTCGATCTACGGCAACAACCTCGACCAGTTGGACCGCCAGGCGCAGCAGGCAGCGGCGATCCTGTCGAAGCTGCCCGGTGCCGGGAACGTGCAGGTGCAGGCGCCGCAGGGCGAACCGCAACTGTCGATCCGCCTGCGCAACGACGTGCTGGCACAGCACGGCATCGCGCCGGCCGACGTGCTGCAGACGCTGCAGGCCGCGTACGCCGGACGGCGCGTCGGCCAGGTGCTCGACGGCAGCCGGGTGTTCGACGTCGAGGTGATCCTGCCGCCGGCCATGCGCCGGGACCCGATGGCGGTCGGGCAATTGCCGATCGCCGCGCCGGACGGCCGGCAGTGGCCGCTGTCCGACCTGGCCGACCTGTCGATGAGCCAGGGACGCTACATGATCCTGCACGAGGGCGGCCAGCGCGTGCAGGCGATCACGGTCCAGCTGCGGGGCGCGAACGCCGGCAGCTTCACCGCGCGCGCGCGCAAAGCGCTGGCGCAGGACATGACATGGCCGCCGGGCATGTACCCGGTCTTCGGCGGCGATGCCGCGGCGCAAGCGGCCGCCACCCGTGAGTTGCTGGTGCACGGCGCGCTGGCGGCGGCCGGCGTGGTGATCCTGCTGTATCTCGCCTTGCGCCGCATGCGCACGGTAAGCCTGGTGCTGCTGAACCTGCCGTTCGCCCTGGTCGGCGGCGTGCTGGTGGTGCTGCTGACCGGCGGCACCTTGACGCTCGGCGGGCTGGTCGGCTTCGTCACCCTGTTCGGCATCAGCGTGCGCAACTCGATCATGCTGGTGTCGCACTACCGGCACCTGGTCGAGGTCGAGGGCAACCCGTGGAACCCGCAGACCGTGCAGCGCGGCGCGGCCGAGCGGCTGGTGCCGATCCTGATGACCGCCCTGGTCACCGCCCTGGGCCTGGCGCCGCTGGCCCTCACCGCCGGCGCCCCCGGCAACGAGATCGAGGGCCCGATGGCCGCGGTGATCCTCGGTGGCCTGCTCACCTCGACCGCCCTGAACCTGCTGCTGCTGCCGATGCTGGCAGGCCGCTGGCTGCGTTTTTCGAGCGTCGACGCCCCGTGAATCCATTCGCGCCCGACCGCATCGAAGGGGTGCGATTCGCTCCCATGTCCGAACGCCCGGGGAGTTGGTTATAGTGTTGTACCGATGTGCAGCCCGAGGCGTTCCGTTCCATGAAAAATCGCGGTCAAGCCCCGTCCCGCGCGGTCGGCGGACGCTCTTCCGGACCGCAGGGAACCCGGCTGTTTGCCGCTGAGGATTTGCGCCAGTACGCCGGCGAAGCCGGTGCCGGCTCCAGCGGCCGGGCCAGCGTGCGCGAGCCGGTACTCGAAGGCAGCAGCGCGGGGCTTGCCGGCCGGCGCTTCGTCCTTCGCACCGGCCGGCAGACCATCGGCCGGCGCGACGACAACGACATCGTCGTCAACGACCCCAGCGTCTCCGCCTCCCACGCCTGGATCATCAACCAGCAGGGCCACTACGTGATCATGAACACGCTGTCCACCAACGGCACGTTCGTGAACGACAGGCGCATCCACGAGACGACCCTGCAGCACGGCGACCGCATCCGGCTGGGACAGGCCGAGCTGGTGTTCCTGACCCGCGAGCACGGCGCGCCCGCGCCTGCGCGCCTGCGCCGCATCCTCGTCGGGCTGCTGGTGCTGGCCGCACTGGGCGCCGTGGCCTGGTGGCTGCTCGCCTGACCGCAGCGCCATGAACTCGGCTGCCATTCCAGCGCAGGTCGGTCGCTATCGCATCGAAGGCATCCTCGGCGAGGGCGCGATGGCGGTCGTCTACGCCGGCTTCGACCCGGACATCGAGCGGCAGGTGGCGATCAAGTGCCTGCACCGGGAAGTGGCCGCCGACCCTGCCTACCGCCGCCGGTTCCTGGTCGAGGCGCGCGCGGCCGGGCACCTGACCCATCCCCACATCGTCACGATCTTCGACGTCGGGGAAACCGACGACGGCCACTCGTACATCGCGATGGAACGCCTGTCGGGCGAAACCCTCGCCAGCCGGGTCGGCCGCGAGGGGCTGCCCTCGCTGCCGGTGATCCTCGAGCTGGCCGCCCAGCTCGCCGACGCCCTCGACTATGCGCACGCGCAGGGCGTCGTGCATCACGACATCAAGCCCGAGAACATCATGCTTGCCGATGGCTGGCATTCCGCCAAGGTCAGCGATTTCGGCATCGCCGAGCGGCGCCGGACACGCGACCGTGCGAGCGAGGCGCCGAAGGTGATCGGCGGCACGCCGGCCTACATGGCGCCGGAACGCCTGCGCGGCGAACCGATGGACGCGCGCAGCGACCTGTTTTCGCTGGGCGTGGTGCTGTATTGGCTGGTCACCGGCAAGCTGCCCTGGACGGAAACCCAGGACATGCGGCGCCTGGCCGACGAGCGCAAACGCTTGCCGCGCCCGCCGATCGTGCCGCGCGACCCGTCGACGCCGTCGATCCTGCTCGGCGTCGTACGCGCCCTGCTCGAACCCGCGGCGGAGGCCCGCTACCAGCGGGGCGCGGAAGTCGTCGACGATCTGCGCATGGCGCGCCGCGAATACGAGAACCAGCACGAGAAACCGCTGACCACCCGGATCGTCTCGCTGCGCCTGCGCTGGGCCGGCATCCTGGGCGCGATCCTCAGCCTCGTGCTGCTGTCGGGACTGGCCGCGATCTACGCCAAGCAGAATACCGCCGTGACCGGCCTGGCACTGGATTACGGCCGGTCGCTGGGACGCATGGTGGCCGGCGAATCGGCCGAAAACCTGCTGCTGGGCGACCGCGCCGCCACGCGCGCGCTGGTCGAGGACATCTCGCGCAACCAGCAGATCCAATACCTGGCGATCGCCGATCGGCATGGCGAGATCGTCGCCAGCAGCCAGCCGCAGGAGGTCGATCGCCCACTGGCCGCGCCGACCGGGCAGAAGTACCTGTCGCGCTCGGACGGCATCGAAAGCTATCGCAGCCGCATCGCCAGCGACCCGAACCAGGGCGAGATGCTGTTGTTCGACGTGCCCATCCGCTACCAGACGAAAACGATCGGCGACCTGCGCCTCGGCGTCAGCGACGCGCCGCTGCGCGCGGCCCAGCGGACCACGTTGTGGGTGATCGCCGGCGTGCTGCTGGTCACCCTGCTCGCCGTCGTCGGCGCCGCCTACTGGCTGTTCCGGCGGTTGCTGATCCTGCTGGACCTGCTTGGCGATGCGCTGCTGCGGGTGGCGCGCGGCGACTTCCAGTACCGCATCCGGCTGGTCCGCCGCGATGAACTGGGGCGCCTGTTCGCCGCCTTCAACCTGATGAACGGCGCACTGCAAAACCGGCAGCGCCCGCCGGGGGAAAGCGCACCCGCGGCCACGGCCGCCGCGGACCCCTCGCAGCCGACGCAGATCATGCCGGTGCCGGGCGTTGAGAGCGACGCAGGCTAGCGGCACGCGGTCCACACCACACCCGCCGCAGGAGCGGGCGACAGGCACGCCCCTACCGCGTAGGAGCGCACCCTGTGCGCGAAAAGCCGTTCGCCGACGTCAGGCGACGGCTTTCGCCCACAGGGTGGGCTCCTGCGGGCGTTGTGCCGAACTGAGGAACATCAGAACTGCTTGAGGCGGGCTTTCAGGTCGAGCGCACGCGCCCGGTAGATCACGGCCGGCTCGTAGTGCGGATCGATCGCCAGCACGCGGTCCCACAGCGCGATGGCCTGATCCAGGTGCTGGTCGCGGTACAGCACGATCGCGCGTTGGTGGTACGTGGCCAGCAGTTGCCGGCGCAACGCCGCCGCCCCGGTTCCGGCCGGTTCGAGCTGCGGGTCGACCTGCAAGGCCTGGTCGAGGCGGGCCAGCGCCTGGTTCTTGTGGCCCTGGCCGAGCAGGGTCAGGCTTTCCTTCTGCAACCGCCGCGCCTTCACCGCAGCCGATTCGGCAACCGGCGCCGCAACGGGTACCGCAGCGGACGCGGCGGTGCCCGGCGCCAGCGACAGGCGTTTTGCGGACAGCGGCAGGCGCACCGTCTCGCCGAGGCGCAGCACCGAAGGGTTGGTCGAGCCGTTGTAGCGGGCCAGTATCAGGAACAGGCCCGGATCGCCGAGATAGCGCGCCGCCAGGCTGCTGTAGGAATCGCCCGCCTGCACCACGTACGTGCCCGACGGGGCGCCGAGCATCTGCCGGGGATCGGCCGTGAGCTGGCGCAGCATCGCCTGTGCCGGCCGGTCGCCAGGGTGCTGCTTCAAATACTGTCGCAGCGCGCTTTCGCCTTCGGCGTAGTGGCCCAGCTGAAGCTCGTCGACGATCGAGGTGAACGAGGGTTCCTGCGTCGTTGCCGTGCCGGCGGGCGCCGTCGCGGGCGGCGTGACCACGACCGACGGCCTGCTTGCGCCGACCTTCGCCTTGAGGGCGTTGAACTGCGCGCAGCCGGCCACGCCCAGCACCGCCAACAGGGGTGCCAGCCGCAGTGCCTGCCCGAGCCGTCTGCCGCGATCTTTCATGTGGTGTCCCGAGGTCATGTGCCGCCACTGCTCCTGTCGTAGTTCCCGCCGCGGTCTCTCAGGCGTCGCATCGCCGCGGCGGCCGGCCGCGGCACCGGACAATGCCGCCCAGAGCCTCCCGGCGCTGCGCCGCATCCCGCCTGTCCGGGCCACCCGGGCGAAAATCAGGGCGACGTTGTCGCCGTCCCTGCCGCCGCGTTCCACCGCCAGGCCCAGCGCCTGGTGCAAGGCCGCGCGCTGGTCGCGGCGGCGCGACAGGCGCCCGAGTTCCCGCGCGGTCAGATGCTCCCACACGCCATCGCTGCACAGCGCAAAGGTCTGCCCCGGACGCAGCATGGCGCCCCCGTGGTCGACCAGCGGCGGCTGCGGCCCGCCCAGCCCGCGCAGCAGCCGGTGCTGGTCGGGGTCGGTGGCCAGCCGGTCGGCGCTCAGTTCGCCGCGGCGCACCTTGAGCTGCGCCAAGCTGTGGTCCTCGGTGCAGCCCAGGCAACGCCGTCCCTGGAAATGATACAGGCGGCTGTCGCCCACGTGCGCCCAGCAGGCGCGATCGCCCCTGAGCAGCAGGGCCACCACCGTGGAATGCGGCTCGCCGCCGGCCAGGCCCTGGCCGCGACGGCGCAATTCGGCGTGCGCCTCCTGGCACAGGGTTTCGAGAAACAGCGCTCCGGGCTGCCCGCGCCAGCCGCCTTGTTCCCACAGCTGACGGGCCACCTGGATCACTCCCGCAGCGGCCAGCTCGCCGGCGCCGTCGCCGCCCATGCCGTCGGCCAGAACCAGCAGCCAAGCATCCGCGGCCGGATCGTGCAGGCAGACCAGCTCGTCCTGCTGCGTCGCGCGCCCGCCGCGCGCGCGCCCGGCGGCAACCAGCGGCACCGCGCTGAAGTCGATCTGCTTGTCCATGGTCCACCCGCTCCCCCGTCTCAGGAATGGCGCATGTATTCGATCCGCTGGTCTTTTTCGCGCCACAGCGCATTCAGGCGCTCGCGGAACGGCTTGTCGCTCTCGCCGTCGCCGCGCAGCACCGCATCGATCGGCAATTCGCGAAGGTGCACGCGAATGTCGCGGACCCGCCCGGCGATGAGATCCATCATGGTAACCGAACCCTGCGGGTAAACGATGGTGACGTCGAGGATGGCGCGCAGACCCTCGCCCATCGCATCGAGCACGAACGACACGCCGCCGGCCTTGGGCCGCAGCAGGTACCGATAGGGCGAGGACTGGGCGTCGTGCTTGGCCTGGGTGAAGCGCGTGCCTTCGACGAAGTTCATCACCGACACCGGCATGTGGCTGAATTTTTCGCAGGCCCTGCGCGTGGCCTGGCGATCCTTGCCCTGCAGCTCGGGGTGGCGCGCCAGGGTCTCCTTCGAGTAGCGCTTCATGAAGGGAAAATCCAGCGCCCACCACGCCGGGCCCAGCAGCGGCACCCAGATCAGCTGGCTCTTCAGGAAAAAACGCAGGAACGGGATGCGCCGGTTGAAGATCTTCTGCAGTACCGGAATGTCCACCCAGCTCCGGTGATTGCACAGCACCAGGTAGTTGCCGTCGCGGCGCAGGCCGTCGACGCCCTCGATCCGCCAGCGCGTGCGGGTGAACACTCCGAACAGCGCGTTGTTCACCGCGATCCAGCTTTCCGCGATCTTCACCAGCACGCGGGAGCAGGCGTTGCGCAGCGCGCGGACCGGCGCGACCAGCTTGAACAGGGTGAACGCGAACAGCACCACCACATGCAGCACGGTGCTGACGAACAGCAACAGCATCGCCAGTGGAATCCGGACGAACCCGGGAAGCGAGACAAGCATCGATGGAACCATGCGCCGAAAAAGTCGCGCCAGCGTAGCGCGCCGCATGCGCCGCTGGGAACAGGCAGCCGCGCACCCCGCACGCGAGTGCCCGTAGGAGCGCACCCTGTGCGCGAAAAGCCCCGCCATATCCGCCGTAGGAGCGCACCCTGTGCGCGATTGCTTTTGCCCGGATATCGGTACGGAACATTCGCCCACGGGGTGGGCTCCTGCCGCTTCAAGCCGGCGCGCGGACCGCCTACATCAGCAGCTTGCGCACCTTGAGCAGGGCGACGATGAACTCGTCGATCTCCTCGATGGTGTTGTAGAACGCCAGCGAGGCGCGCAAGGTGGCGGGCACGCCGTAGAACTGCATCAGCGGATGCGCGCAGTGGTGGCCGGAGCGCACCGCGACGCCCTGCAGGTCGAGCAGGGTCGCCAGGTCGCCGGCCTGCGCGCCTTCGAGCAGGAACGAGATCACCGCCTCCTTCTCGGCGGCCTCGCCGATGATGCGTAGGCCCGGGATCGCCCGCAGCCGCTCGGTGGCATGGGCGAGCAAGCGCTGTTCCCACGCGCGGATCGCCTCGAAGCCGATCGAGCGGTAGTAATCGAGCGCCGCGCTCAGTCCGACGAAACCGGCGATGTTCGGCGTGCCGGCCTCGAACTTGTGCGGCGGCGCGGCGAAGGTGGTGCCGCTGAAGCGCACTTCGCGGATCATCTCGCCGCCGCCGAAGAACGGCGGCATCGCCTCCAGGTGCTCGCGCTTCGCCCACAGCGCCCCGGTACCGGTCGGCGAAAGCATCTTGTGCCCGGTGAAGGCGTAGAAATCGCAACCCAGCGCCTGCACGTCGACCGGCCGGTGCGGCAGCGCCTGCGAACCGTCGACCAGCAGCGGGATGCCGCGCTTTTTGCACTCGCGCGCGATCTCGCGCACCGGGTTGACCGTGCCCAGCACGTTGGAGACGTGGGTGACGCAGGCCAGCTTCACCTCCGGCGTCAGCAGGGCCACGAACGCCTCGACGATCAGCTCGCCGCGCTGGTCGATCGGTGCGGCCTTGACCGTGGCGCCGCTGCGCGCGGCGACCAGCTGCCACGGCACGATGTTGGCGTGGTGCTCCATCACCGTGGTGAGGATCGCGTCGCCCGGCTTGAGCTTCGGCAAGACGTAGCTGTAGGCGACCAGGTTGATCGACTGGGTGGTGCCGGAGGTCAGGATCAGCTCGTCGCGCGATGGCGCGTTGATGAAATGCGCGAGCTTGTCGCGTGCGCCCTCGAAGGCGCCGGTGGCCTCCTCGCCGAGCTGATGCACCGCGCGCGCCACGTTGGCGTTGCGTTCGCGGTAGTGGGCATTCATCGCCTCGATCACCGCCAGCGGTTTCTGGCTGGTGTTGGCGTTGTCGAAATACACCAGTGGCTTGCCGTGCACGGTGCGCGACAGCAGCGGGAAATCCGCGCGGATGCGCTGGACGTCGAAGACGGTGGGCGTGTCGGTCATGATGGCTGCTCCGCCGCCATGGGCAGCTGGGCGATCAGCAGGGCCGCCAGATGGTCGCGCAGCGCCTCGTTGGGCAGATCGTCCAGCACCGCGCGGCAGAATGCGCCGGTCAGCAATGCGCGCGCCGGTGCCAGCGCAATGCCGCGCGAGCGCAGGTAGAACAGGGCGCGCTCGTCGAGCTGGCCGACCGTCGCGCCATGCGCGGCCTTCACCTCGTCGGCGTAGATCTCCAGCTCCGGCTTGGTATCGATCTCGGCGCCGGGGGAAAGCAGCAGGTTCTTGTTGCCGAGGCTGGCATCGCTGCCGTCGGCGCCGGGCGCCACCACGATCGCGCCGCGGAACACGCCGCGTGCGCGATCGCTGGCCACGCCGCGCCAGTTCGAACTCGACACGGTGTTCAGCGCCTGGTGGCGGATCGCCAGCTGCGTGTCGATGTGCTGGCGGCCGTGCGGCATGAACACGCCGCGGGTATCCAGCCGCGCATCGTCGCCGACCAGTTCCGCCCGGATGTCGTGGCGCACCAGCGCGCCGCCCAGCTCCAGCACGTGCAGGCCGGCCTGGGCGCGCGCGTGCAGCCGCAGGCTGCTGCGCCGGACCAGACTCGCGCCGACGGCGGCGTCCTGCAGTACGACATGCTGCAGCCGGGCGCCCTCGCCCACTTCGATGTCGCCGACCAGGGTGGCCAGGTGGGCCTGCTCGCCGCTGGCCGCGTGCTGCTCGATCAGGGTCAGCCCGGCGCCCTCGCCCAGCTCGATCACGTTGCGCGCATGCCAGGCCAGATCCGCTTCGGCGGCAGCGCCGACGAACACCAGCTGCACCGGCACGGCGAGCCGGGTGCCGGCGGCGACGCGCAGGACCACGCCATCGACGGCGCTGGCCGCGTTGATCCGCGCGAAGGCGTCGCCGATCTCGCGGTAATGCCGCGACAAGGCGAAGCGCAGCGGCTGCGCATCGCCCTCAAGCGCCTGCGACAGCGGCTGCAGCGTGAGCCCGGCGGGCAGCGCATCGAGCGCCGACAGGTCGGCGCGGAACACACCGTTGACGAACACCAGCCGCGGCCCGTCGACACCGGGCAAGGCCAGGATCGACGGATCCACCGCGCGCGCGCCGGCGGCCGCATCGCCGCTGGCGAACGGACGCTGGCCAAGCGCGCGCAGCGGGGTGTATTTCCACGCCTCCACCCGCGTATCGGGCAGGCCGCCGGCGGCGAAGCTCGCGCGGTTCTCGCGCCGCGCCGCGTCCAGCCACGCCACGCCGCTGCTGGGCGGCAACGGCGCGTCGAGCAGCGAGGCGAGCAACGGCGACGATGCCGGCTGGCTCATGCGGCGGCTCCGGCCGGATGCGACTCGCCGATGCCGGCGTAGCCGTGTTCCTCCAGCTTCAGCGCCAGCGACTTGTCGCCGCTCTCGACGATGCGGCCGTCGGCCAGCACGTGCACGAAATCCGGCACCACGTAATCGAGCAGGCGCTGGTAATGGGTGATCATCAGGAACGACCGCGCGGGCGAGCGCAGCGCATTGACGCCCTCGGCGACCTGTTTCAGCGCGTCGATGTCGAGGCCCGAATCGGTCTCGTCGAGGATCGCCAGCTGCGGCTGCAGCACCGCCATCTGGAAGATCTCGTTGCGCTTCTTCTCGCCGCCGGAGAAGCCCGCGTTGACCGCGCGGTGCAGCAGCTCGTCGGAGATATGCATCACCTTGAGCTTCTCGCGCACCAGCTTCAGGAACTGCATCGAATCGAGCTCGCTCTCGCCGCGCACCTTGCGCTGCGCATTCAGCGCCGCGCGCAGGAAGTAGGTGTTGTTGACGCCGGGAATCTCCACCGGGTACTGGAACGCCAGGAACACGCCGGCGGCGGCGCGCGCCTCCGGCGCCAGCGACAGCAGGTCGATGTCGTTGTAGGTCACCGAACCGGCGGTGACCTCGTAGCCGTCGCGGCCCGCAAGCACGTTGCCCAGCGTGGACTTGCCGGCGCCGTTCGGCCCCATGATCGCGTGCACCTCGCCCGCGTCGACGCTGAGGCTGAGCCCCTTGAGGATTTCCCTGCCCTCGACGCGGGCGTGCAGGTTTTCGATTTTCAGCATGATTCCAGGTTCCAACTCAACACACTGTAGGAGCGCACCTTGTGCGCGATGACTCTTGACGACATCCTGCATCCGTATTCGCGCACCTCGCTGCGCTCCTACCCCTCAGCCGACGGCGCCTTCGAGGCTGACCTCGAGCAGCTTCTTCGCCTCCACCGCGAACTCCATCGGCAGCTCCTTGAACACCTGCTTGCAGAAGCCGTCGACGATCATCGATACCGCGTCTTCCTCGCGGATGCCGCGCGAGCGGCAGTAGAACATCTGGTCGTCGGAGATCTTCGAGGTGGTGGCCTCGTGCTCGACGATCGCCGTGGGGTTCTTCACTTCCATGTACGGGAAGGTGTGCGCGCCGCAGCGCTTGCCGATCAGCAGCGAGTCGCACTGGGTGTAGTTGCGCGCGCCCTCGGCGCCCTTCTCCATCTTCACCAGGCCGCGGTAGCTGTTGGAGCTGCGGCCGGCACTGATGCCCTTGGAGACGATCTTCGACTTGGTGTGCCGGCCGAGGTGGATCATCTTGGTGCCGGTGTCGGCCTGCTGGTGATGATGGGTCAGCGCCACCGAATGGAACTCGCCCACCGAGCGGTCGCCGCGCAGCACCACGGAAGGGTATTTCCAGGTGATCGCCGAGCCGGTTTCCACCTGGGTCCAGCTGATCTTGGAATCGTCGCCGCGGCAGTCGCCGCGCTTGGTGACGAAGTTGTAGATGCCGCCCACGCCGTTCTCGTCGCCGGGATACCAGTTTTGCACGGTGGAATACTTGATCTGCGCCTTCTCCAGCGCGACCAGCTCGACCACCGCCGCATGCAGCTGGTTCTCGTCGCGCCTGGGCGCGGTGCAGCCTTCCAGATAGGACACGTGGCTGCCTTCCTCGGCCACGATCAGGGTGCGCTCGAACTGGCCGGTGTTCTGCGCGTTGATGCGGAAGTAGGTGGACAGCTCCATCGGGCAGCGCACGCCCTTCGGGATGAACACGAAGCTGCCGTCGGAGAACACCGCCGAATTCAGCGCGGCGAAGAAGTTGTCGCCGGTGGGCACCACGCTGCCCAGATATTTCCGTACCAGCTCGGGATACTCGCGGATCGCCTCGCTCATCGAGCAGAACAGCACGCCGGCCTCGGCCAGCTGCTTGCGGAAGGTGGTGCCGACCGACACCGAGTCGAACACCGCGTCGACCGCCACGCCCGCCAGCGCGGCGCGCTCATGCAGCGGGATGCCCAGTTTCTCGTAGGTCTCCAGCAGCGCCGGGTCGACCTCGGCCAGCGATTTCGGCTTCGCCTTTGGCGCGGCGTAGTAGCTGATCGCCTGGTAGTCGATCGGGTCGATCCTCAACCTGGCCCAGTCCGGCGTCGGCATGGTCAGCCAATGCCGGTAGGCGCCGAGCCGCCACTCGGTCATCCACGGCGGTTCGCCCTTGAGCGCCGAGAGCTGCCGCACGATGTCCTCGGACAGCCCCGGCGGCAGGTAGTCGGTTTCGATGTCGGTGACGAAGCCCGCCGCGTAGCCGCGGCCCAGCGCCTCGACGACCTCGGCGTTGTCGCGCCGCGTGACTTTCGTTTCGGTACTCGTGCCGCTCATGCCGTGGTTCTGCCTTTCAATTCGCTGAGGGCGACCGTCACCCGCGTGCGGTGCGCCGGCGGGCGCAGCATGTCGGCCAGGCTGACCGCGCGCAGCGCATCGTCGAGCACGCTGTTGATGCGCTGCCAGCTGCCGCGCACGCCGCACTGCGACTCGCGATCGCACTGGCCTTCGGACACGCCGCATTCGGTCATGCCGATCGGGCCTTCCAGCGCCTCGACGATCTCGGCCAGGTTGATCGCGCCGGCCGGTCGCGCCAGCCGGTAGCCGCCGTTGACGCCGCGGAACGATTCCACCAGCCCCGCGTGACCCAGCGTCTTCAGCAACTTGCTCACCGTGGGCAGCTCCAGATGCGCGGCGTCCGCGATCTGCGCCGTGCTCAGCACCTCGCCCGGGCTGGCGGCGATGCAGGTCATCACGACGGTGGCGTAATCGGTCAGGCGGCTGACGCGGAGCATGGGGTCTTGCCGTGGGCGGGTTTAATCGGTACTAAAATGGTACTGATTTGATCCGGCGCCGTCAACGGCGCCGTGATTGCACCAGCAACGGGCAATCCGCCGTGCCGTTTGCCTGCCTGCCGTGCATCGGCCGGACCCGGACTCCATGCAACCCGCTGAAATCGATGACGGTCGCCGGCCGTGGCAGGACGGCATGCATCGTGCTGGATCCCTGGACAGGGCCACGCAGCGGGAAACCGGACATGAAGTGGATCAACGCCATCGTGCGGAAAGTCGGTGCCGGGGCACACCGCCGCCGAACCGGAAGCGGCAGACGGACAACCGCGGGGTGGCGCCGTATCGCGTGCGCCGGGCTGACGCTGAGCGCCGCGATGCCGACGACAGCCGTGGCCCAGGCAGCGCCGCAGCTGGACAGCGGCGATACCGCATGGATGCTGACCGCGACCATGCTGGTGCTGCTGATGACGATCCCCGGTCTGGCGCTTTACTACGGCGGCATGGTGCGCAGCAAGAACCTGCTGTCGATACTGATGCAGTGCTACGCCATCGCCGCTCTGGTGAGCGTGCTGTGGGTGGTGTACGGCTGCTCGCTGGCCTTCAGCCGCGCCGGCATGCATGCCGGCACGGTGAACCTGCACTCGGTCATCGGCGGAATGGACCGCCTGATGCTGGCCGGACTCGAGCCGGCCACGCTGCACCGCACCGTGCCGGAGAGCGTGTTCGTGATGTTCCAGCTGGGCTTCGCGATCATCACGCCCGCGCTGATCGTGGGGGCCTTCGCCGAGCGCATGAAATTCAGCGCGATGCTCTGGTTCAGCGGCCTGTGGCTCAGCGCGGTCTACCTGCCGATGGCGCACATGGTATGGGGCGGTCCCGGCTCGCTGTTGGGCGATTTGGGCGTGCTGGATTTCGCCGGCGGCACGGTGGTGCACATCAACGCCGGCATTGCCGGGCTGGTCGCCTGCCTGGTGATCGGCAAACGGCGCGGTTACCCCGAAACCCCCATGCCGCCGCACAATCTGGGCTATACCGTCATCGGCGGCAGCCTGATCTGGCTGGGCTGGTTCGGCTTCAATGCCGGCTCCGCGATGGCCGCCGACGGCAGCGCCGGCATGGCCATGCTGGTGACCCAGACCGCCACCGCCGGCGGCGCCATCGGCTGGATCGGCGCCGAATGGCCGATCCATCGCCGCCCCAGCGTGCTGGGCACGGTCTCCGGCGCCATCGCCGGCCTGATCGCCGTGACGCCGGCGGCCGGCACGGTCGGTCCGGGCGGCGCACTGCTGCTGGGCCTGCTGGCCGGCCCGGCCTGCTTTTATACGGCAACCCGGCTGAAGCACAGACTGGGTTATGACGACACGCTCGACGTGTTCGGCGTGAATGCGGTCGCCGGCATCATCGGCGCCTTGCTCACCGGCCCGCTGGCTTCGGCCAAGCTTGGCGGCTTCGGCGCTGTGACCAGCCTCGGCGGACAACTCTGGATCCAGGCCCGGGGGGTGGGTTTCACCGTGGTCTGGAGCGCCGTGCTCAGCCTGGTCATCCTCAAGCTGATCGACTGGACGCTCGGACTGCGGGTCAGCGAAGAGCAGGAACTGATCGGCCTGGACCTGGCCCTGCATGAGGAGAAGGCCAGCAACCCGTCCTGAGCGTGGCATGCCGCCCGCTGCCCGGATCCCGGACAGCGACGAACCGCGCCCGCTTCACCCTGCGGCGGTTCTCCCCGGGCCGCCGGGACGATAAGCTGCAGCACCTTTCCCTGATCCGTGTCGATGAAAACCCCCGATCGCGCCACCGCCCGCCTGGACTGGATCCGCAGCACGCTCGGCGACGGCGCGCTGACGCTGGCGCCGGCCTCGGCGGACGCCAGCTTCCGCAGCTACTGGCGTACCCGGCATGCCGGGCAAAGCTGGATCCTGATGGATTCCCCGCCGGCGCTGGAAGATCCCGCGCCGTGGCTGGCGATCGGCAGCAAGCTCGCCGCCGCGGGACTGCACGTGCCGGCCGTGCACGCCGTCGATCCCGAACGCGGCTTCGTGCTGATCGAGGACCTGGGCTCGCGGCTGTACCTGCCCGCGCTGGACGACGCCACGGTCGATGCGCTGTACGGCGACGCGCTGGACGCGCTGCTGCGCATGCAGACTGCGGTCGATGCCGGCGACCTGGCGCCGTACGACGCCGCCTTTCTCCGCCGCGAGCTGGAACTGATGCCGGAATGGTTCCTCGGCCGCCATCTGGGCTGCACGCTGGATGACGATGACCGCGCGGAAATCGAGGCCGCGTTCGGCCTGATCCTGGCAAGCGCGCTGGAACAGCCACGCTGCTTCGTGCACCGCGACTTCCACTCCCGCAACCTGCTGATCGTCGATGCGCCCGGCGGCGGCCCGGCCGCGAGCGGGTCGCCGTCCACGGCGGTGCCGATGCCGCGCGAACGCGGCGCGGCCCGGCTCGCGAACCCCGGCATCATCGATTTCCAGGGCGCGTTGCGCGGCCCGATCGCCTACGACCTCGCCTCGCTGCTGCGCGACTGCTACATCGTGTGGCCGCGCGAGCGCGTCGAGGGCTGGGTCGAGGACTACCGGCGGCGCCTGCGCTCGGCCGGGCTGCTCGATGCCGGCGTCGACCGCGCCCGCTTCCGGCGCTGGTTCGACCTGATCGGACTGCAGCGGCACCTCAAGGTGCTGGGGATCTTCTGCCGCCTGTGGTATCGCGACGGCAAGCACGGCTACCTCGGCGACCTGCCGCGCGTGCATGCCTACGTGATCGACGTGGCGCGCGGCTATCCCGAACTGGCCGCCCTGGCCGCGCTGCTGGAACGCTGCGTGGGCGGGCGCGACCTCGCCCGGCCGGTGGCGGCATGAGGCACGCGCTGATCTTCGCCGCTGGCCTCGGCGAGCGCATGCGTCCGCTGACCGAGCGCACGCCCAAGCCGCTGCTGCCGGTGGGCGGCAAGCCGCTGATCGTCTGGCACCTGGAAAAGCTCGCCGCCATCGGCGTGCATTACGTGGTGATCAACACCTCGCATCTGGCCGGACAGTTTCCCGAGGCGCTGGGCGACGGCTCGCGCTGGGGCCTGCGCATCCGCTACGCCTACGAAGGCGAGGCCCCGCTGGAAACCGGCGGCGGCATGCTCAATGCGCTGCCGCTGCTGGGCCGCGAGCCGTTCATCGCGATCAATGGCGACATCTGGACCGACGCCGACTTCGCCGGCCTGCCCGCCGAGCCGCAGGGACTCGCCCATCTGCTGCTGGTGGACAACCCGGCGCACCATCCGCACGGCGACTTCACGCTGGACGCCCAGGGCCTGCTGCGCGACGCGGGCGAGGCGAAGCTGACCTTCAGCGGACTCGGCGTCTATCGCCGCCAGTTCCTGGACGGCTGGCGGGACGCGGCCGGCCATGCGGACGGCACCGAGGCGATCCCGCCGCGCTTCAAGCTGGTTCCGCTGCTGCGCGCGGCGATGGGCCGGAACCTCGTCACCGGCTCCCGCCACCGCGGCCGCTGGACCGACGTGGGAACGCCCGCACGCCTGCAGTCGCTGCAGGCGCAGCTGGGCGCCGGCGGCGCCGGCCACACCGCCTGAGCTCAGCGCAAGGCCGGCGAGCGCGACGCCGCCGCCTGCGCCTCGGCTCCGCCGTGGCCTGCCGGCTCGATCGCGGGCGGCAACGGCGGCAGCGGCGGCGCGGCCCTTGCTGCCGGCACCGACGCGGCCGGCGCCGACCCGCCGCTGTCCGTGCCATTCCCCGCGTATTCCTGCGACAGCGCCGCCTTCTCGGCCTGCTTGGTCATCACGATGATGCTGATGCGGCGGTTGCTCGGGTCGCGCGGATTGGCCTTGTCGAACGGCACCGCGGCGGCCAGGCCCACGACGCGCGCCACCTTGCCGTCGAGCAGGCCGCCTTCGATCAGGGCGCGGCGCGCGGCGTTGCCGCGGTCCGCCGACAGTTCCCAGTTGCTGTAGCTGCGGTCGCTGCTGTACGGCGCGTCGTCGGTATGCCCGGAGATGCTGATCTTGTTCGGCACGCGATTGATGAAGCGGCCCAGCTCATGCAGGATCGCAATGGTGTATGGCTTGAGTTTCGCGCTGCCTAGATCGAACATCGGCCGATTGAGCTTGTCCACGATCTGGATGCGCAGGCCCTCGGGCGTGATGTCGAGCAGCAGCTGATCCTTGAACGGCGCCAGCGCCTGGCTTTTCTCGATCGCCGCGTGCAGCTGCTGCATCAGCTGCTCCAGTTGCGCCCGTTCCTGGCGACGGGCCACCTGCCTGGCCTGCTTGCTGTCGATCTTGTTCTGGCCCTTGGCCGTCTGCACGCCGTGCTTGTCCTTGCCGGGGCCGTGCGACAGGTCCATCGCGCCGCCGAGCTGGATCATGCTGTCGCTGGCGCCGCCGGGCCCGATCCGCCCGGGCGGCGCGATGGTTGCCGTGCCTGGGGTCATGCTGGGGTTCTTGAAGTACTCGGAAATGGCGGCGCGCTGCTCGCGCGTACCCACCCCGATCAGCCACATCACCAGGAAGAACGCCATCATCGCGGTGACGAAATCGGCGTAGGCCACCTTCCATGCCCCGCCGTGATGGGCGAGCTTGCGCCGCTTCACCCGGCGCACCACGATCAGGGACGCCGCGCTGTGATCGTTCATGCGGGCGCCCCGGCCCGATCGCCCTTGAGATGGTCCTCCAGATCCTGGAAGCTCGGCCGCGATTTCGACGACAACGACTTGCGCGCGAATTCCACCGCCACCTTCGGATTGTAGCCGCGCAGGCTGGCCAGCAGCGCCACCTTGACGCAGTCGAAGGCCATGCCGTCCTCCTGCGCGCGATTTTCCATCGCCGCCGACAGCGGGCCGATGAAGCCGTAGCTCAACAGGATGCCGAGGAACGTGCCCACCAGCGCGCCGGCGATATGCTCGCCGATCTGCGAGGTGTCGCCGCCCAGTTGCGACATGGTGGTGACGATGCCGAGCACCGCGGCCACGATGCCGAAACCGGGCAGCGCATCGGCCGTCTTCATCACCGCCAGCGCGGGCGCCTCGGCTTCCTGGTGGTGCGTTTCCAGCTCCACTTCCAGCAATTGCTCCAGCTCGTGCGGGTTCATGCTGCCGCCGACGATCAGGCGCAGGCAGTCGGTGGTGAACTCGATCAGGTGGTGCTCGCGCAGCAAGCGCGGGTAGACCGAGAACACCGGGCTGGCCTGCGGATCCTCGATGTGCGTCTCCAGCCCGAGAATGCCCTCCTTGCGCATCACGCCGAAAATGTCATATAGCAGGGCAAGCAGGTCGACGTAGTCCTCGCGCCGGTAGGCAGGCCCCTTCATCAGGCCGATCAGCTCGTGCATGGACGCCTTGACGACCTTGACCGGATTGGCGGTGAGAAACGCGCCCAGCGCACCGCCGCCGATGATCATCAACTCGTAGGGTTGCCATAGCGCCAGCAAGTGGCCGTGCGAAAGCAGATAACCGCCCACGACACTTGCCAGCACCACGAATGAACCCACCAAGACCAGCATGAACGCTCCTTTGCGGGATCCATCGTTCCTCGCTACAAGGCGTTATCGGCCGAATCGTGCGGAAATTGAGTTGAAAAGCGACGCGCATGCGCCCGTCGCGCAGCGCTCGCGGGGCGTCCCGGACGGCAAAAAGCCAGGGGCCGGCATGACCGCTTCCCCTGGCTTGGCGTGCCATGGAACGTCTGGACAAGTACTGCCCGTCGTTCCGGCTTTCGCCGGGATGACGGCCTGTCAGACATTCCCCGGCGGCGGTTACGGCCGGCGCGCGAGTTCCGGGTTGTCCCGGGTCACCGGCATCAGGTCCTTCTTCGACACGCCCAGCCACAGCAGGATCGGGCTGGCGACGAAGATCGAGGACAGCGTGCCGACCACGATGCCGATCAGCATGGTGACGGCGAAGCCGCGCACCACCGGACCGCCGAAGAAGTACAGCGCGCCCATGGTGATGCTGGTGAACAGCGAGGTGATGATGGTTCGCGACAAGGTGTTGTTGATCGAGCGGTTGAGGATCTCCTCCGGCTCGGCCTTGCGCGCCAGCCGGAACAGCTCGCGGATGCGGTCGAACACCACCACCTTGTCGTTGATCGAGTAGCCGATCACCGCCAGCACCGAGGCCAGCACGGTCATGTCGAAATCGCGCTGCACCAGCGCGATGATGCCCAGCGTCACCAGCACGTCGTGGATCTCGGTCGCCACCGCGGCAATCGCGAAGCGGCGCTCGAAGCGGATCCACAGGTAAGCCATGATGCCGAGGATCACGAACACCGCGGCCACGGTGCCGTCGCTTTTCAGTTCCGCGCCCACTTCCGAACCGACGTAGTCGCGACTCTTCATCCTGGCGTCCGGCCGGGCCACCTGCAGCATCCGGGTCACGTCGGCGGAGATCCGATCCAGATTGACCTTGCCGCCGGCGGCCTTCATGGCATCGACGTCGTCCTTGGGCTGCATGCGGATCGACACTTCGCGGGTACCGCCCAGGCTCTGCACCACGGCATGCTCGAGTCCGCCCTTGGCCAGCGCCGCGCGCACGTCGGCAATCTGCACCGGCTGGTCGTAGTCGACCACCACCGACACGCCGCCGGTGAAGTCCAGACCGTAGTTGAGCCCCTTGATCGCGATCAGCGCGATCGAGGACAACACCAGCACCAGCGCAACAGCGATGCTGTATTTGCGCATGCCGAGAAAATCGATGTTGCTGTTGTGATTGAAGATTTCCATTTTGGGTTCTCTGTGCGGAAGTCCGTTTCCCGGCAAAGGCGACCACCCATGGCCGCCTGATTCAATTGAAACCCCGACTCGACAAAAGCCGTTACACCGAAAGGGTCTTGAGCTTGCGGTGGCCGTGGATCAGCGCGGTGAACGCGTGGGTCAGCGTCACCGAGGTGAACAGCGAGGTCAGGATGCCGATCATCAGCGTGACGCCGAAGCCCTTGATCGCGCCGGTACCCATCGTGGTCAGCGCCAGCGCGGCGATCAGGTGGGTGACGTTGGCGTCGAGAATGGTCGACCAGGCCTTCTCATAGCCGGCGCGGATCGCCGCGTGCGGGGTCGAGCCGTTGCGCAATTCCTCGCGCACGCGCTCGCAGATCAGCACGTTCGCGTCGATCGCCATGCCCAGCGTCAGCACGATGCCGGCGATGCCGGGCATGGTCAGGGTGACGCCGATCATCGACATCACCGCCACCAGGATCACCAGGTTGAAGAACAGCGCGATGTCGGCGACCAGGCCGAACAGCTTGTAGTAGACCGCCGCGGCCAGCAGCACCAGCGACAGGCCCAGCAGCACGGCCTTCAGTCCCTTGTCGATGTTGTCCTGCCCCAGGCTGGGACCGATCACGCGCTCCTCCACGATGTCGACCGGCGCAGCCAGCGCGCCGCCCTTGAGCAGCAGCGCCAGTTCGGAGGCTTCCTTCGGACTGCCCAGGCCGGTGGTCTGGAACTGGCGGCTGAACGGGCTCTGGATGGTGGCGTCGTTGATCACCGACTCGGTGATCTTCGGCGTGCGCACTTCCTTGCCGTCGACCATC
>JAGWMU010000211.1 GCA_028873095.1 Pseudomonadota bacterium
CGGCCCTTGAACTCGATCAGGTGCAGGTTCTCCAGCGGCGCCACCGGCGGCTTCACCGCCAGCGTCGGCAGCAGGGTGATGCCGACGTTGGCCGCCACCATCTGCCGCAGCGTCTCCAGGCTGGTGGCGCGGAAACCGCTGCGCTCGCCGGCGCCGGCCAGGTGGCACACCTCCAGCGCCTGATCGCGCAGGCAGTGGCCGTCCTCCAGCAGCAGCAGGTTCTGGTGCGACAGGTCGCCCAGTTTCAGCTGGCCGCGCTGGCGCGCCAGCGGGTGCTCGTGCGCCACCGCCAGCAGGAACGGTTCCTCGAACAGGAACTCGCTGTGCAGGCTGTCCTCGTGCAGCGGCAGCGCCACGATGCCGGCGTCCAGCTTGCCCTCGCGCAACAGCCGCAGCACCGCCTCGGTCTTTTCCTCGACCAGCAGCAGCTCCAGCCGGGGGAACGCCGCGCGCACCAGCGGCAGCGCATGCGGCAGCAGGTACGGGCCCAGGGTCGGAAAGATGCCCAGCCGCACCGTGCCGGATTCCGGGTCCAGCGTGCGCCGGGCCACCGCGCGGATCTGCTCGATGCCGTTGTGCACGTCGCGGGCGCGCTCGGCGATGTCGCGGCCCACCTCGGTCAGCAGCACCTTGCGCGGCGTGCGCTCGACCAGCGCCACGCCCAGTTCGTCCTCCAGCTTGCGGATCTGCGTGGACAGGGTCGGCTGGCTGACGAAGCAGGCCTCGGCGGCACGGCCGAAGTGCCGGTGCTCGGCCAGCGCCACCAGGTACTGGAGATCCCTCAGGTTCATGGCTCGGTTCGGGTCGTCAATAGCTCATGCCTATGATGTCGATGGTAACAATCAATTTGAACAATGCAAGACCGGGTTCTATCTTGTTCGCCAAGGCACCCCTCCCGGGTGTTTCTTGTCCTGCGAAATCCACACTGCAAAGGCCCTGCACATGCTGACCATTGGCGACAAATTCCCCCAGTTCAACGTACCTGCCACCGTTTCGATCGAGAGCCTGGACAAGGCGTTCCTCCCGATCGGCAACGACACCTACCAGGGCAAATGGCTGTGCGTGTTCTTCTATCCGAAGGACTTCACCTTCGTCTGCCCGACCGAGATCAAGGGCTTCAGCGACGTCAACCAGCAGTTCGCCGACCGCGACTGCCAGGTGCTTGCCGCCAGCACCGACAGCGAGTTCGTGCATCTGGCCTGGCGCAAGGACCACAAGGATCTGCGCGACCTGAAGTTCCCGATGCTGGCCGACATCAAGAAGGACCTGTCCAGCGCGCTCGGCATCCTCACCGACGACGGCGTGGCGCAGCGCGCGACGTTCCTGGTCGACCCGCAGGGCGTGATCCGCTTCGTCTACGTCACCGACGGCTCGGTCGGCCGCAACCCGGCCGAAGTGCTGCGCGTGCTCGACGCGCTGCAGACCGACGAACTGTGCCCGTGCAACTGGAGCAAGGGCGAAGAGACCCTGCACGTCGCCTGAGTTTTTCGCCATACCCCGCGGTCCGTAGGAGCGCACCCTGTGCGCGAATGCTCTTGTCGGGCGTCGATGAAAAGCCTTCGCCCGCAGGGTGGGCTCCTACCGATGGAGTCCACGATGTCCGTAGGAGCGCACCCTGTGCGCGAATGCTCTTGTCGAGCGTCGATGAAAAGCATTTCGCCCCCCAGGGTGGGCCCCTACCGGTGGAGTCCACGATGTCCGTAGGAGCGCACCCTGTGCGCGAATGCTCTTGTCGGGCGTCGATGAAAAGCATTTCGCCCGCAGGTTGAGCGAAAGCGGCGATGCCCTTGTCCTTCCATCCCACCGAGGTATCCGATGAATCTCGCCGATCTGAAAAGCCAGCTGCCCGATTACGCCAAGGACCTGCGCCTGAACCTCGAGTCCGTATTGAGCGAAGGCGGGGCGCCCGGACTGAGCCAGAAGCAGATCGCGGTGATCGCGCTGGCCTGCGCCATCGCCGCGCGCTACAAGCCGCTCACCGCCGCGATCAACGCGGAGGCCGGCATGCATGCCAGCGCCGAGGAACTGAACGGCGCCCGCGTGGCCGCCACGATCATGGGCATGAACAACATCTACTACCGTTTCGTGCATCTGGTCGACGAGCCCGAATACGGCACGTTGCGCGCCGGCCTGCGCATGAACGCGATGGGCAACCCCGGCGGCGACAAGGTCGATTTCGAGCTGGCCTGCCTGGCCGTCTCGGCGATCAACGGCTGCGGTGCCTGCCTGGCATCGCACGAAAAGACCTTGCGCAAGCACGGCCTCTCCGCCCAGCCGATCCAGAGCGCGGCGCGCATCGCCACGGTGATCCACGCGGTGGCGGTGGCGCTGGAGCAGGCCGACGCGGCGGGCTGAATGCATGCCTTCTGGCACTGGGGCGGCAGGCATCGCGCGCCTTAGCGTGGGCGTTCCTGTGCCAGTCTGGGGAAACACGCCATGCGCCATGTCATTCGCCCGCTCCTGCTCACCGCGCTTGCCGCCTGCTGCGGTCTCGCGTTTGCCGCCGCCGCCGAAAAGGCGCCGCAGGGCAGGTTGCCGCGCTGGGCGGTGCCGCAGTCCTACCGGCTGGCGTTCAAGGTCGATCCGGCGCAGCAGGATTTTTCCGGCACCACCACGATCCGGCTCAAGCTGACCAAGGCGTCGGATCACCTGTGGCTGGACGGCAGCGCGCTGAAAGTGTCGAAGGTGACGATCACCGACGCCGCCGGCAAGGCGCATGAGGGCAAGTACGTCGACGTCGATCCGAAGGCCGGCGTAGTGCGGGTCGATTTCGGTCGCACGCTGCCGCCGCAGGCGCTGACGCTGACGTTCGACTACACCGCGCCGCTCAATGCGCAGCTGCAGGGCCTGTACAAGGTCAGCGACAAGGGCCAGCCGTATGCGATGACGCAGATGGAGGCGATCAGTGCGCGCTTCGCGTTTCCCGGTTTCGACGAGCCGGATTTCAAGACCCCATTCGACCTCAGCCTGACCGTGCCCGACGCCGATACCGCCGTGGCCAACACCAGGCAACTGAAGAGCGTGCCGGCCGGCAAGGGCTGGAAGACCGTGACCTTTGCCCGCACGCTGCCGCTGCCGACCTACCTGGTGGCGTTCGGTGTCGGCCCGTGGAGCATGCTCAAGGCGCCGGACATCTCGCCCGACGCGTACCGCGCCAAACCGCTGCCGCTGCGCGGCATCGCCGCCGCCGGCGAGGCGCACCGCATGCGGCACGTGCTGGGCGAGACGCCCAGCATCATCCATGCGCTGGAGAACTACTACGGCTTCGGCTATCCGTGGGACAAGCTCGACCTGCTGGCCGCTCCGGATTTCGCCGCCGGCGCGATGGAAAACCCCGGCCTGGTCACGTTCCGCGACTGGCTGCTGCTGCTGGACAAGGACTCCCCGGCGCGCAACGTGCGCGGCTCGTTCAACGTCGCCGCGCATGAGCTGGCGCACCAGTGGACCGGCGATACCGTGACCATGGCGTGGTGGAACGACATCTGGCTCAACGAGGCGTTCGCCACCTGGATGCAGCAGAAGGTGACCGAGCAGGTGCATCCGGAATATCGCGCTGACCTGGACCGCGTGAGCGGCGCCCAGCGCGCCATGGCCAACGACAGCCTGGTGTCGGCGCGGCGGATCCGCCAGCCGATCACCGGCAACGGCGACATCGAGACCGCGTTCGACGGCATCACCTACCAGAAGGGTGCCAGCGTGATCGGCATGTTCGAGAACTACGTGGGCGAAAAGACCTTCCAGAAAGGCATGCGCGCCTATATCCGGCAACACCGGTTCGGCAATGCGACGGCCAGCGACCTGGTCGACGCGATCGCCGCCGCGGCCGGCAAGGGCGACGCGTTCAAGCACGCCTTCAACAGCTTCCTCGACCAGTCCGGCGTGCCCTACGTGCAGACCCGCCTGCAGCGCGAGGACGGCAAGACCGTGCTGCAGCTGAGCCAGAGCCGCTACCTGCCGCTCGGCAGCACGGGCGACGCCAAGCGCATCTGGGGCGTGCCGGTGTGCGTGCGCTACGGCACCGCCGCCGGCAGCAAGGTCAGTTGCAGCATGCTCGACAAGGCCACCGGCTCGATGGTGCTGGCCGGTGCCGGCACGCCGACCTGGGTGATGCCGAACGCGAACGCCAGCGGCTACTACCGCTTCAGCCTGGACAAGCACGAGCTGGGCAGCCTGGTCCGGCAGGTCGGCAAGCTCGGCGATGCCGAGCAGCTGGCGTATGCCGACGCGGTCGATGC
>JAGWMU010000027.1 GCA_028873095.1 Pseudomonadota bacterium
ATCGGCAGCGTGCGGTACTCCGGATGCAGCGGCAGTGCCAGCTTCCACTCGATCGCCATCTTGTATACCGGCGACGACCTGGCGGCCTCCAGCCAGTTGTCCGGAATGCCTTCGGCACGCGCCTCCTCGATCACCTTCGGATCGAACGGGTCGAGGAAGATGTCCAGGTGGGCCTGGTACAGGTCCTGCTCCGCCGGCACCGACGCGGCCTGCTGGATGCGGTCGGCGTCGTACAGCATCACGCCGAGGTAGCGGATGCGGCCGACGCAGGTTTCCGCGCACACGGTCGGCTCGCCCATCTCGATGCGCGGGTAGCAGAAGATGCACTTCTCGGACTTGCCGCTCTTCCAGTTGTAGTAGATCTTCTTGTACGGGCAGGCCGACACGCACATGCGCCAGCCGCGGCACTTGTCCTGGTCGATCAGCACGATGCCGTCTTCCTCGCGCTTGTAGATCGCACCGCTTGGGCACGCCGACACGCACGCCGGATTGAGGCAGTGCTCGCACAGGCGCGGCAGGTACATCATGAAGGTCTTCTCGAACGCGCCGTAGATCTCCTTCTGGATCGCGTCGAAGTTGCGATCCTTGGCGCGCTTGGCGAACTCGGTGCCGAGGATCTCCTCCCAGTTGGGACCCCATTCGATCTTCTGCATGCGCTCGCCGCTGATCAGCGAACGCGGGCGCGCGGTGGGCTGGTGCCGGCCTTCGGGCGCATCGTGCAGGTGCTGGTAGTCGAAGTCGAACGGCTCGTAGTAGTCGTCGATCTGCGGCAGGTCGGGATTGGCGAAGATCTTCGCCAGCATCCGCCAGCGCCCGCCGGCGCGCGGCAGCAGCTTGCCGGCACGGGTACGCACCCAGCCGCCGTTCCACTTGTCCTGGTTTTCCCACTCCTTCGGGTAGCCGATGCCGGGCTTGGTCTCGACGTTGTTGAACCAGGCGTACTCGACGCCCTCGCGCGAGGTCCACACGTTCTTGCAGGTGATCGAGCAGGTGTGGCAACCGATGCACTTGTCGAGGTTGAGCACCATCGCGATCTGGGCACGGACTTTCATCACGCCACCTCCTTCGCGTTGGCCGGCACCGGCTCGCCGTCGAGCCAGTCGATCTTGTCCATCTTGCGCACGATCACGAACTCGTCCCGGTTGGTGCCGCAGGTGCCGTAGTAGTTGAAGCCCCAGGCCAGTTGCGCGTAGCCGCCGATCATGTGGGTCGGCTTGAGCACCACCCGGGTCACCGAGTTGTGGATGCCGCCGCGGCCGCCGGTGATTTCCGAGCCGGGGATGTTGATGATGCGTTCCTGGGCGTGGTACATCATCGCCATGCCCGGCATCACGCGCTGGCTCACCACCGCGCGCGCGGTGATCGCACCGTTGACGTTGAACAGTTCGATCCAGTCGTTGTCCTCGATGCCCGCCTCGCGCGCATCGTCCTCGCTGAGCCACACGATCGGCCCGCCGCGCGACAGCGTCTGCATCAGCAGGTTGTCGCTGTAGGTGCTGTGGATGCCCCACTTCTGGTGCGGCGTGATCCAGTTCAGCAGGATCTCGCGATGGCCGTTGCTGCGCTTGTTGTGCAGC
The DNA here is from genome assembly GCA_028873095.1 of Pseudomonadota bacterium. Taxonomy (GTDB): domain Bacteria; phylum Pseudomonadota; class Gammaproteobacteria; order Xanthomonadales; family Rhodanobacteraceae; genus Rhodanobacter. The sequence continues at coordinate 1,578 of JAGWMU010000027.1, forward strand.
GGCTCCACCGTCCGGGTGTCGACCGGCGGGCGGTAGCTCATGAAACCCTCGCCGAACGCGATCATCCACTCGTGGTCCTGGTAGAACTGCTGGCGACCGGTGATCGTGCGCCAGGGAATCAGCTCGTGGACGTTGGTGTAGCAGGCGTTGTAGCTGACGTGCTCGTCCTCCAGCCCCGACCAGATCGGCGAGGAGATGATCTTGCGCGGCTGCGCCTGGACGTCGCGGAAGCGGATCGCCTCGTGTTCCTTGCCGACGGCGAGATGGGTGTGCTCGCGGCCGGTGAACGTGCCCAGCGACTCCCACGCCTTGACCGCCACGTGGCCGTTGGTTTCCGGCGCCAGGTGCAGGATGACCTCGCAGGCGTCGATCGCGCTGTCGATCCGCGGGCGGCCCTGGCTGACGCCTTCCTCGGTCACGGCGTGGTTGAGCTTGCCGAGGAAGTCGACCTCGTCGCGGGTATCCCACTGCATGCCCTTGCCGCCGTTGCCCAGCTTGTCCAGCAACGGCCCGAGCGAGGTGAACTTCTTGTACAGGTTCGGGTAGTCGCGCTCGACCACGGCGATCGAGGGCATGGTCTTGCCGGGGATCGGCTCGCACTCGCCTTTCTTCCAGTCCTTCACGCCGAGCGGCATCGCCAGCTCTCCCGGCGTGTCGTGCAGGGTCGGCACCAGCACCACGTCCTGCTCGACGCCGAGCACGCCCGGCGCCATCGCACTCACCGTTTGCGCCACGCCCTTGAAGATGTCCCAGTCGCTGCGCGACTCCCATGCCGGGTCCACCGCCTTGGACAGCGGATGGATGAACGGATGCATGTCCGAGGTGTTGAGGTCGTTCTTTTCGTACCAGGTCGCGGTGGGCAGCACCACGTCGGAATACAGCGCCGTGGTGCACATGCGGAAGTCCAGCGTGACCAGCAGGTCGAGCTTGCCCTCGGGCACCTCGTCGCGCCACTTCACCTCTTCCGGCTTGACCGCGCCGAGTTCGCCCAGGTCCTTGCCCTGCACGCCGTGACGGGTGCCGAGCAGGTGCCGCAGCATGTATTCGTGGCCCTTGCCCGACGAACCGAGCAGGTTCGAGCGCCAGATGAACATCACGCGCGGGAAGTTGGCCGGCGCATCCGGATCGGCATAGGCGAAGTCGAGCGTGCCGCGCTGCAACTGGTCGACCACGTAGTCGGCCGGCGCCTGCCCGGCCTTCGCCGCCGCCGCGGCGATCTGCAGCGGGTTGCGGTCGAGCTGCGGGGCACTCGGCAGCCAGCCCATGCGGATCGCCCGCAGGTTGAAGTCGGCCTGGCTTCCGCTGTACTTGGCGGGGTCGGCCAGCGGCGACAGGATCTCCTTCATCGCCAGTTTTTCGTAACGCCACTGGTCGGACATGAAGTAGAAGAACGAGGTGCCGTTCATCTGCCGCGGCGGGCGGCTCCAGTCCAGGCCGAACGCCAGCGGCTGCCAGCCGGTCTGCGGCCGCAGCTTTTCCTGTCCCACGTAGTGCGCCCAGCCGCCGCCGGTCTGGCCGACGCAACCGCACATGATCAGCATGTTGATCAGGCCGCGGTAGTTCATGTCGTTGTGGAACCAGTGGTTCATGCCGGCGCCGACGATGATCATGCTGCGGCCGCCGGTCTTGGCGGCCGTGTCGGCGAATTCGCGGGCGATCTCGATCACCTCGGCGCGCGGCACGCCGGTGATCCTTTCCTGCCACGCCGGTGTGCCGGGCAGGTCCTGGTCGAAACTGCTGGCCACGTTGCCGCCGCCGAACCCGCGGTCGACGCCGTACTGCGCCAGCAGCAGGTCGTACACGGTGGCCACTTCCCACTGCTTGCCGTCGGCCAGCTGCAGCTTGCGGACCGGAATGTTGCGCTCGAGCACGTCGTCGAATTTCGAGGCGGTCCAGCGATCGTGCTCGATGCCGCCGAAGTAGGGGAAGCTGACCGCCTCGATGCCGTCGTTGAAGTCGGCCAGGCTCAGGCGCAGGCGGGTGGCGCGACCGGCGCTGTCCTTTTCCTCGATGTTCCACTTGCCCTGCTCGCCCCAGCGGAAGCCGACCGAGCCGTTGGGCACGACGATCTGCCCGCTGTTCTCGTCCCAGGCCAGGGTCTTCCAGTCCGGATGATTCGCCTCGCCCAGCCCGCCCAGGTCGCTGGCGCGCAGGAAGCGCCCCGGCACCAGCCGGCCATCGGCCCGCCGCTCCAGCTGCACCAGCAACGGCATGTCGCTGTACTGGCGGCAGTAGTCGTTGAAATACGGTACCGTCCGGTCGACGTGGAACTCCTTCAGGATGACGTGGCCGAAGGCGAACGCCAGCGCCGCGTCGGTGCCCTGCTTGGGATGCAGCCAGTGATCGGTGAGCTTGGCGACCTCGGCGTAGTCCGGCGTGATCGCCACCGTCTTGGTGCCGTTGTAGCGTGCCTCGGTGAAGAAGTGCGCGTCGGGCGTGCGCGTCTGCGGCACGTTGGAACCCCACGCGATGATGTAGCGGCTGTTGTACCAGTCCGCCGATTCGGGCACGTCGGTCTGCTCGCCCCATACCTGCGGCGAGGCCGGCGGCAGGTCGCAATACCAGTCGTAGAAGGACAGGTTGGCGCCACCGAGCAGGGACAGGTAACGCGCACCGGCGGCATAGGACACCATCGACATCGCCGGGATCGGCGAGAAGCCGACCACCCGGTCGGGGCCGTAGCTCTTTACTGTGTAGAGGTTGGACGCGGCAATGATCTCATTGGCCTCGTCCCAACGTACGCGCGCAAAGCCGCCCATGCCGCGCTTGCTCTTGTAGGCCCTGGCCTTGACCGGATCGCCGACGATGCTGGCCCACGCCTCGACCGGCGCCATGGTCTTGCGCGCCTCGCGCCACAGCCGCAGCAGGGCGCCGCGCACCAGCGGGTACTTCAGGCGATTGGCGCTGTACAGGTACCAGGAGTAGCTGGCGCCGCGCGGGCAGCCGCGCGGCTCGTGGTTGGGCAGGTCCGGACGCGTGCGCGGATAGTCCGTCTGCTGCGTCTCCCAGGTCACCAGGCCGTTCTTGACGTAGATCTTCCAGCTGCACGAGCCGGTGCAGTTCACGCCATGGGTCGAGCGCACGATCTTGTCGTGCTGCCAGCGCGAGCGGTAGCCGTTTTCCCAGTCGCGGTTGTCGTTCCTGGTAATCCCATGGCCGTCGGAGAAGGTGTCCGTGCTGCGCTTGAAGAACTGCAGTCGATCGAGAAAATAGCTCATTGGAATACCCTTTCTGATTCAGATCCGGCAACGTGCCACGCACGCCGGCCAGCACTTGCAAGTATTTCGGCGCCGCATCTGAATACCGTCGCCATGCGAAAAACCGACTGCTTGGAAAAAGATCATCACGCCTCGCAGGGGCGCATTCAGGCCACGAGTCATGGCCATGGATGAGCCATGATTCTTCGGCGTGAAGAAGGTGAGCCGCGGGAGGCCGCGGCTGCGCTGAAACCGATCGCCGCTGCCGACCCGAACGCGGCCTGACACCTTGACGCCCTCTCCGGCACTTGCCGACACACGCTCATGCCTCGCGCGGGAGATCGAGGGAATCATGTAATGAATGGAAATATCGGCAACGCTGGTCAGCACAAGCAGCACCCTAAGCAGGCCGGGAATCCGTACAAATCACCTGCCACGCCCCATGCTTGGCAGGAAGTGCGTCACGCCAAGTATTCCTGCGTACGTCAAAAGGAGCCCTCGATCCTGTCTGGAGACCGCTTGGCAGCCTCGATTCAAACGAGCCACGCAGCACCCCTCACCAGGTGCCCGGCGGATGCACCATATGGGAAGCGCTTCCCCTGCCTACTGATCTAGATCATGAATATCAATCCGTACTGTTTCGGTGCGGATTAGGCTTGCGCGATTGGCCCTGATGCTCGGCCGACTTCCCGCCCGTTTCGGCCTCGAGGCACCATGACGGTGTTGCGACACCTCGCATCGGGTGGCTTTTTTGTGGCGCCGCGTGATGGCTGCTGGCCGGCGACGCCGGCATCCGGACCGCGGCGGACGGGACGCCGGCGCGCATCGGCACGATGGGTCGTCCTGCATGGCATCGGCCCGCGTTCCGACCCGGTCCGGCCGCCCGCGGGGACAGCGTCGCGATGAGGCTGCCGGGGACGCCAGGCACAGACTGAACGGATCCTGTCGCCGCCCATGCCGGCAGTCAACTGCGTCGTGCCGCCGGCGTTCTTGTCCCGACCGGAGCACATCCGTGCATCGGATCACCATGGGAGATCATCATGCGTCATTCCGTTCGCAGTACCAGCCTGCTCTTGATCGGTTTCATCGCCCTTGCGGTCGCCATGCCGTCCATCGCGGCTGAACGCCACGACCACGATGGCCATTTCGCGAAGCACCACCCCCGTCGCGATCAAGTGCTGGACCGCACGCAACGCCAGAATCGCCGCATCACCCATGAAGTACGCGAGGGCGAGCTGTCCCATGGACAGGCCCATGCCTTGCGCCGCAACGATCGTTCGGTCGCGCAGCAGCAGCGGGCGGCCGCGAAGGCAAACGGCGGCTTCATCACCAAGCAGCAGCAGCAAAGCCTGAACGCCGAACTCAACTCGAACAGCAAGCAGATCGGGCACTGATGCATGCCCCTGCCATCGGACGTGACCCTGCGGCATCCGGCAATGCCTCCGGAATCATGCCCGCAGCTCACGCCCGATGGCAGCGACTCATTCCGCGCCCGGGAAAGGCCGTCAGCCGATGCGGCAGCCTGAGCTTGCCGGCCTTTTCCGGGGCGCGCACGACCCGACGGCCCCGGTGATCCGGACGCAGCGGCTCCGACCGTCCCGGGCCGGGGCGCGCAGCAACCGGTCGGGGGCGCTTCCGGGGCGATCGCATCGTCCGCCTCAGCCCTCGCTGCAGCTCATGTTCGCTGCGCGGGCTGCCTGCACATTTGCTCCACCAGCGCCCTATGCTCCGGCAGATCGTCGAGCGCGCGACCGGCAGCCTGCCGGATCATCGCGAATTCGCGGCGGGCGGCGTCCATCTGCGGGTAGGCGCTGCGCATGGGTTCGAGGTCGGTGTGGAACTCCATGCCGTAGAGCACGTACTGCCAGCTGGCCGGCAGGAACATTTCCAGATCGGTGACGAAATCCAGCCGGTGCGGCGGACGGTGGCGCCACAGCGCGAGGCGGTCCTGCAGCGTGTCGGGGACGCCGGCCGGATCGGCGTTGTCGATCCAGAAACCCGAGTCGCGCCGCTGCGACAGGCAGTAGTGCATCTTGATGAAATCGATGATGCGGTCGTAGCGCGCCACCATCATGGCGTTGTAGTGCCGTGCCGTGCGTTCCATGTCGCCCGTCTCGCCCGGCAACTGGTGCGCGAGCATATAGGCGGCCAACTCGATCAAGGCAATGCCGGTGGATTCCAGCGGCTCCACGAAGCCGCCGGCAAGGCCCACCGCCACGCAGTTCTTGCGCCAGTGTTCGGGCCGGTAGCCGGTCTCGAATTTCAGCTGCAGCGACGGCAGCGCGTCGGCTTCGGGGCCGATGTACCCGCGCAGCACAGCCTCCGCGCGCGAAGCGTCGCTGTGCCGCGACGAATACACGTAACCGATCCCGCGACGCCGCTGCAGCCCGATGTCCCAGGTCCAGCCAGCCTCCTGCGCGGTGGCGATGGTGCAGGACGGAATCGGCGTGTCGGCCCGCGGATACGGCACCTGGATCGTCACCGCGCGATCGGCAAACAGCACGTCGCGCCTGCTGCGGAACGGCGACTGCATCGCGTCGCCGATCAGGCTGCCCCGCAACCCGGTGCAGTCCACGTAGAGATCAGCGCTGAGCGCGCCCAGCTCGGCGGTGACGATGCGCGCGATCGCGCCCTGCCCGTCCAGTTCGGCGCGCTCCACCGTGGCAAAGTGGCGGACGATGCCCAGGCTCCGGCCGTGCTCGGCCAGTACCGCGGCAAAACACGCGGCATCGAAGTGGAAGGCGTGATTGAGCGGCCCCTGGTACTCCGCATCGCCGATGCGCTTGGGTGCGCGACCGTGTTCCACCAGCCAGCTCTGCATGGTCACCGCGTCGGCGAACGGCACGCCTTCGGGTGCGCCGCCAAGCAGCCAGTACGGCAGCAGTTCCGGGCTGCCGCCGCGCTGGCTGGGCACACTGAAAGGGTGGAAATAATGCTCGCGACCCGGCGTGCCCGGCGGACGCACCCAGTTCACGTAACGGATGCCCTGCTTGTAGGTGGCGGTGGCGCCAGCGAGAAAGCGGCGTTCGTCCAGGCCGATCGCCGACAGCGTGCCGCGGATCGAGGGGAACGTGGCCTCGCCCACGCCCAGCAGGCCGATGTGCGGCGACTCCACCAGTTCCACCCGGATGCCTTGCGGCGACGCACTGCCGAGCGCCTTGGCCAGATAGCATGCGGTGAGCCAGCCGGCCGTGCCACCGCCAACGATCAGTATCTTCTGCAGACGTGCCATCTCGACTCCCTGGGCTACTGGATATTTGCACTTGTTGCTTCGCAGCAAGCCAAGCGTGAATTTTACAGGTAGGATCGAACCTATGACAGCGCTGTCATAGGGGGATTTGACAGCGCTGTCATAAATCAGACTAACGCATATCCACGCCAATTTGGGGAGAGGGTGAAATGAAATTACGCTACTCGGCTTTGTACGTTGCCATGACCGCCATATTCGCCTCGAGCGCCATCCACGCGGCGCAACGGGATGCGACCGCGCCGGGTACGGCGCCGCAGAACACGGCATCCGCCAAAAAAGAAAAGATCAAGAACCTGGACACGGTCGTGGTCAGCGCCACCAAACGCACGACGCCGTTGCAGAAGACGCCCGTCGCGATCAGCCTGATCGGCGGCGGCACGCTCGACAAGGAACGGGTGATGACCGTACAGGACATCACCAAGCTGGTGCCCGGCTTCGAGGCTACCTCGGAAGGTGATCACGGCGTGGTGACGCTGACCATGCGCGGCATCGGCAACGACAGCGCCAAGACCGAATACGCCGATCCCGAAGTGGCCATGTTCATCGACGGTGTCTACTCGCCGCGTCCCGAAGCCGCGGCCGGCCTGCTGCTGGACATCGACCACGTGGAAGTGCTGCGCGGCCCGCAAGGCACGTTGTGGGGGCGCAACTCCACCGCCGGCGTGGTCAACTTCGTCACCGCCAAGCCCGACTTCAGCGGTTTCTACGGCAACGCGCAGCTCGAAGAGGGCAACTACAGCCACGTCGGCACGCGCGCCACGGCGAACCTGCCGGTCAGCAGCACGTTCGCGATGCGCGTGGCGGTGGCGCAGGAGCAGCACGACGGCTACGTGAGCTTCCAGAATCCGTCCGGCCAGTTGCCCACGATCGCCCAGCAGCAGGCCTCCTACCTCGCCGGCGGCGGCACCCTGGCCACGTTCCAGCCGATCAACCCGAACGACTACGTCACCGGCGGCAACAAGTACAACGCGCAGGATCAGTCTGCCGCCCGCGTCAGCGCGCTGTGGCAACCCGGCGATGCGTTCACCTGGAACCTGTCCTACGAATACTTCCGCGATCGCGGCACGCCCGGCATGAGCCTGATGCAGCAGCCGCGCGCCGGGCAGGATTTCTGGTCGGCGCTGATCGACACCGCGCCCTACCTGAAGCGCGACTCCGGCACGCTGCGCAGCCGCATGGACATCAAGCTCGGCGACGCGATGATGCTGAGCTACATCGCCGGCTTCAGCCACTTCTCCGGCGCCAGCAACTTCGACCAGGACAACGGCGCCCAGGTACCCACCAGCTTCAACACCGGCGCCAGCTACCAGGCCGACCGCACCAACTTCTCCCACTACAAGAGCAACAGTCAGGAACTGGATCTGAAGTCGACCGGCGACAACACGCTGGACTGGATACTGGGCGCCTACTACGCGGCGGAAGACAACAGCATCCGTTTCGACATCCCGATCCTCAACGGCACCCCGCAGGGCACCGTGGCCTGGCAGGGCTCGTTCGTGCAGCCGAAGGAGACGGTGAAGTCGACCGCCGTGTTCGGCCAGGCCACCTGGCACATCTCCGACGGCTGGCGGCTTACCGGCGGCGCGCGCTGGTCGCACGACCGCAAGGAAAACCGCGGCGGCATCGGCTGGGGCTGGGCCTACGACCCCAGCGTGCCGCAGACCCCGATCTCGCCCGACGTGGCGCCAAGCCCGGCCACCGGCTTTGCGGTCTCCACCCTCAACACGGCCACCTACGACAACAGCAAGGTGACCTGGCTGGCGCGGTTGGACACCGACGTGGGCCAGCACGGCCTGCTGTATGGCAGCGTGTCCACCGGCTACAAATCCGGCGGCACCCAGGACGCCGGCGCACTGTACAAGCCCGAGACGCTGACCAACTACGAGATCGGCTCGAAGTTCAGTTATCTGGGCGGCCATCTCACCTGGAACAGCGCGATCTACTACGAGCAGTTCAAGAACTTCCAGCTGGCAGCGCCGATCACCTTCCCCAACGGCAACCGCGGGCTGGGCTTCTCCAACGTGCAGGGCACCACCAAGGTGCTGGGCTTCGAATCGGAGCTGGCGCTGGCCGGCAGGGACAACCGCCTCAACCTGGTGTTCTCGGCCATCCCGAAGAAAAAGCTCGGCACCCTGCACTACGCCGGCAGCAACGACTACCAGGGCCTGCCCCCCTGTCCGGCCGGCTCGGGCATCAGCAACTGCATCGACATCTCCGGCAACGACCTGCCGCATGCGCCCAGCACCTCGCTCACCGCGATCTACGAGCATGACTTCCATCTGCCCAACGGCGGCCGCCTCACCCCGCGACTGAGCAGCCAGTACCAGAGCTCGCAGTGGCTCAGCGCGTTCAACCTCGGCAACGGCGACCAGCAGAAGGCCTACATCCGCAGCGACGTCTCGCTGCGCTACTCCGAACCGCAGGATCGCTGGTCGGTCACCGCGTACATGCAGAACGTCACCGATGACAAGGTCCGCACCAGCTCGGGGCGCTTCGCCCTGTCCAACGGCAGCTACATCTACACCTCGCAATACCTGCCGCCGCGCACTTACGGTGTCACTCTTGACGTGTGGTTCTAACCTCCCCTGCGAACCGCATTGTCGACACCGAGACGCCCCGGAAACGGGGCGTCTTTTTTGGAGCCGGGCGGGAGCACGGCCCCGGAAATTTCCAACCACAAGGGCAAGGAAGCAGTTTCAGGAAATCGGCAGGTCGGCATGAATGCCTGGCGTGGCAGGCTGTCTCTTGAGGTCGGCATCCAGGCGCCATCTCTTGGCCGATCACATGCCTGACGAGGCCGACGGCCAGGGAGCATGCGGTCATTGGCTGAAGTCACCCATTTCGGCCATTGATGGCGGTCCGCTTTGGAGAGGCCTGATGACCATCCGTGACCAGCAGTTCTCCAAACTCAACAACGCGAACACCGAGGTACTTTTGGCGAAGCAGATGTCAGCCGATCCGACTCTGAACTCTACGAAGTGGCTGTCAGCCCTGCCGATTGCCTCGTCGGCGCCAGAACGATCAGCGGCACGCCGACCACGATCAGGATTGCAGACATGCCAAATAACTCCGGGCGGCCACCAACGTCGTTGTACGCTTGAACCAGCATGGCGCCGGCGTGCGCGAAGCTGGACCACGCCGTGAACCAAATCAGGCTTCGATGCTCCGATGGATTTCGCGCCGCAATCAGCAAGAAAGCCCCGAGTGTGACGTAAAGGCTGAGGAACATCGGCACGATCTCGTCGGCCTGCTGCCAGAACCATAAAGACATCACCAGCGGATAGATGCCCGCCAGAAAAAGCAGTCCGCTTGCGATCATCACGCATTTCAGTAGCAGCTCCCGAGACATGGTGTCCTCCTGCGGGTTCGGTGGGGCGCGGCACGGCGACACGCAAAATGCGGAAAGCTGGCCTGAAGAAGCCCGGTCACAACCCAAGAGAGTGTGCCGCTCGACCACCAGCGCCAGGGTGGCGCATTGATTCCGTAGCCATCGCCGTGGCAGCCGTTGACGGTGGCGTACACGATAGCCAGGCAGGGGCTCGGCCGCGCGTGCTGGACGTCATATGGCCGATCTCCGCCTCTCAACCGATTCTTTGCCTCGCCTCCAACAGGTCGGCAGGGCTCCGTGCCCGCAAGCCTGTGCTGAGAGAGGCGTCACAACCATCGCTTGATCGTGCCGTGTCCATCACCGCGCCGGGCATGCCAGCGTCCGGTCCGCCACCATCCCCAGCGACGCCGAGGTGATCGCGATGCGTTCGCCGGCGCTGCTGCGCCACGCGAATGGTTGATCGAGTCTGGTCATGTCGGCGCCGGCGGCGCGGAAGCATTTCAGCGGGATGCCCAACTGCAGCCACCGACCGCGCGGCAGGCTTGCCAGCTGGGGGCCGATCGGCAGCTCGGCGCTGCAGCCGACGCCGCAGCGGACGCCGATCGCGCTGCCCTGCGCGGACAGCGCGTCGATGCGCAGGGTGGCCACCAGCAGCATGTCGCCGTTGGTCTGGCGATCGAGATTCAACGGCGCGGCGGAGGCCAGCGTCACCGCGGCGCTGCCGCCGGACCAGGTCAGTTCGCGCGCATCCTCCTGCGCCTTGTCGTCGATGGCGGCGATGCGCAGGCTGCCATCCGCGCTGACGGCGGGCGTGGCGGAGACCGTGGCGGCCGCGCCGCTGGCGCCCTGCAAGCGCAGCGCAAAGCCCGGCGCCGGCCGGCCGCGCGTCAGGTAGACGCCGGCGCGGGCGCTGTCCAGCGCCACGCCGGCAGCCTCGGGCAACGGCGCAAGATCACCGCGGTCGGCGTAGGTCAGGCCGTAGCCGTAGGGAAACAGCGGGTGGTAGTCGGGCTGGCCCCGGTTCAACGGCGTCTGCAGCGCGGTGCGCGGCCACGAGTAGGCCAGCTTGCCGTGGAAGTCGTGGTCGATGCGGCCGTCGCGGGTACGCAGCAGCACGTCGGCCACGCCCTCGCCCTCGCTGCCCGGCAGCCACGCCGCCACGAAGGCGTCGGCGGCATTGATCTCGCGGTTCACCCACAGCGGCCTCCCGCTGAGAAACACCGCCACCACCGGCACGCCCTGCCGGCGCAGGCGGCGCAACAGGTCCAGATCGCGGTCGTCGCCGGGATGGAAAGCCAGGTTGGGCAGATCGCCCTGGAACTCGGCGTACGGGTCCTCGCCGAACACCACGATGGCGGCGTCGGGTTTCCTGGAGTAACGGCCGTCGGGCGACAGCTGCGCGCTGCCGCCGGCCGCATCCACCTGCGCACGGATGCCGGCCCAGATCGAGGTGGCACCGGGGAAATCCGCGTTGGTGAGGCCGGTGCCCTGCCAGTTGATGGTCCAGCCGCCGCTCTGCCTGGAGATGCTGTCGGCGCCGTCGCCGGCCACCAGGATCCGCTTGTGCGGATCGAGCGGCAGCAGGTGGTTGCGGTTCTTCAGCAGCACCAGCGACTCGCGCACCGCGCGCCGCGCCAGCGCGCGATGCGCCGGACTGCCGACCACCTCGGCCGCGTGCCGGGCCAGCGGCTGGCTCGACGGCGCGCCCTGCCCGAACAGGCCCAGCCGGAACTTCACCCGCAGGATGCGCGCCACGGCGTCGTCCAGCCGTGCCATCGGAATCGCCCCCGACTTCACCTCGGCCAGCGTGTGCCGGTACAGGCCGCGCCAGCTGTCCGGCGCCATGAACATGTCCAGGCCCGCGTTGATCGCCTGCGGGCAATCCTCGTTGCTGCAACCGGGCACCTGGCCGTGCGCATTCCAGTCGCCCACCACGAAGCCGCCGAAATGCATGCGCTGCTTGAGCACGTCGGTGAGCAAGGCCTTGTCGCCGGTCATCTTGGTGCCGCGCCAGCTGGAGAACGAGGCCATCACGGTCTGCACGCCGGCGTCGATCGCCTTCGTGTAGCCGGCCGCATGGATGCGGACGAGGGTGGCCTCGTCGTCGGGGTTGTCGCCCTGGTCCTTGCCGTTCAAGGTGCCGCCGTCGCCGAGGAAATGCTTGGCGCTGGCGATCACGTGCGCGCTGTCCAGAAAGGCGCTCGTGCCGGGACGCCCCTGCAAACCCTCGACGGCAGCCGTGGCGTACTGCGCCACCAGCGCGGGGTTCTCCGAATAGCCCTCGTAGGTGCGGCCCCAGCGATCGTCCTGCGGCACCGCCAGGGCGGGCGCGAACGCCCAGTTGACGCCGGTGGCGCGCACTTCCTCGGCGGTGGCGGCGGCGATCGCGCGCACCAGCGCCGGGTCGCGCATCGCGCCGAGCGCGGAGTTCTGCGGGAACAGCGTGGCGCCCAGCGTGTCGTTGTCGCCGTGCACGGCGTCCACGCCGAACAGCACCGGAATGGCCACGCCGCCGTCACGCGTATCCGTCGAGGCGTGGTAGAACGCATCGGCCGCCGCCTGCCACTGCGCGGGATCGGCGGTGCGGCGGCCACCCGGCTTCGAGTTGCCGCCGGCCAGCACCGCACCGAGGTGGTACGCGCGCACGTCGTCCGGCGTGACGCTGCCGATGTCGGCCTGGATGATCTGGCCGACCTTCTGTTCCACCGTCATCTTGTGCAGCAGCTCCTGCACCCGCGCCTCGAGTTTCCCGTCGCGCGCGAACGGCCAGTGGGTCCGCGGCCACCGCGACGGATGCACGACCACGGGCGTGCCGGCGCCGCAGGCCGGCCGGATCGGAAGGAACAGCGCCGCGGCAAGCGCGACGGCCAGCAGGATGCGACGCGGAGCGACAGACAGATCAAGGAACGGCGGCACGGTGCAACTCCTGGCAAGCACGCGGAACGCGCGCGTCAAGGCCAAAGAGTGACACAAATGACAGCGCTGTCAATTCGCTAAGCAACATCGCCGGCCGGATGCCGGACCAGGCGGTCCGCCGGCGGCGGATATCGATCGGAGTCAGGGCACGCGTGCGGTCGAGTCGCGCACTTCCAGCGAAAACCCCACCTGCGCCAGCCGCCCCGACGAGCGCCCCCGCACCACTTCCAGCAGCTGCAGCGCGGCCAGCTTGCCCATCTCGCGGGCGGGTTGGCGCACCGTGGTGAGCGCAGGCCACAGCTGGCGGGCCAGCGGGATGTCATCAAAACCGCAGACGGACAGATCGTGCGGCACCTTGATGCCGTATTCGCCGGCCGCCCACATCACGCCGGCGGCCATGTCGTCGTTGGCGGCGAACACCGCACTGGGCCGCTTCTTCAGCGCGAAGAGCTTGCGCGCCGCCTCGACCCCGGAACCGAAGGTGAAGGCGCCCTGCACCACCAGCACCGGATCCTCGGCGATGCCGGCCGCGGCCAGCGCCTCGCGATAGCCGGCCAGCCGCCAGCGGCTCGCGCCGTGGTCGGCGATGCCCACCACGTGCGCGATGCGCCGATGTCCCAGCGCCAGCAGGTGCTCCACCATCGCGCGCGCGGCCTGCTGCTCGTCCATCCTGACCCCGATGATGGCCTTGCCCCGATGTGCCGGCGACACGCTGGCATGCGGCACGCCGGCCTCGCGCAGGCGCTTGAGCAGCGGCGCGTAATCGGTGATCGGCGGCGTCAGCACCACGCCATCGGGGTGATGGTCGGCGATCAGCGCGTCCAGCCGCCGGATGAAATCGTCGCTGCGCATGCGCAGCGGACGCACCATCATCGAGTAGCGGTGCTCGTCGCAGGCCTCCAGCACGCCGTCCTGGATCTCGGCCAGGTACGTGGAGGCGGGGTTGTCGTTGTTGTCGTACAGCATCGCCACCAGAAAGGAGCGATGTCCGGCCAGGCTGCGCGCCGACGGATGCGGCCGATAGTCCATCGACTGCATGGCGGCGAGCACGCGCTGGCGCGTGTCGTCGCTCACGTTGGCCTCGTCATTCAGTACACGCGATACCGTCTTGGGCGATACGCTCGCCGCGCGTGCCACATCTTCGAGGCGTACCCGCATGGATTCTCCTGCCGTGGTGGCGCTGCCGATCGACTATGCCGCCAGATCGCCTGCGTTTACAAGAAGCACGGCGGCCGCAACCGCAATGCCGTAGCGTCGACCGTCCACGTCACCGCAAAGCATGCGTCGCCCAAAAACGGGAAAAGCCCCCTAAGCGCGTCAATCACTTAGGGGGCTGCAGGGGTGGCGTCTATTGAACTATCCGCCACAAGCCTTGTGCTGCAACAGTTCAAGAAAAATTGCTGCAGAGGTTACCGTCAAAGTTACCGTTCGACCTTAGGTGCTGCCCATCCGCAGAAACCCAGCCTGTCTGCACTCGTGATAGCTCTACGCTCAATTGAATTGATTGCCACAGGCCTTGTGCTACAACAGTTTCAACATTCGCACCTTTTGACATGCCCCCAAATATGCCCCCACTTGGTCGGTGCTTGCCCTCATTCACGCGACTTGCTTCGCCGCAGCCGCAGGCCCTTTTTTAGGGCGGGAATATGCTGTCTGTGTCGTCATCCAAGCTGACAGGATTGATGCCGTTCTTCTGGAGCAGCGCAATCAGCATGTCTTGCTGACGAACGTTCTTCTCGTGAAGGCCTTCTAACCTGCCGGTGATGTCCAAATAGCCAGCTACAACGAAACAGCCCGCAGAGATGAGACCTAAGCCGATCCACAACATACAACTCCCCCTTGAGACATGACGAACGTGTCAAGCGCCCTAGACCGCGGTTTGTGTAAAGGAGGGCAGATTGCCAGCATCGGCGAACGGTGTCTGTCGGGCAACCCTGAAATTGTTGCGGTTTGTGCAAGCGTATGGGAACGGCCGGTCTGTCGCCGATGCGCTCCAGAGATTTGTACCCCCTACCCGTGCCGCTCACTGCGGCAGCATCGCCACGCCCATCCATGGGGTTATTTTTTTGCGCAAGCCTACAGATTCCGGCAATGACTGAACATCATTCCGGTAACCACCTGACCATCTCGCTGATATTGATCAGGGTGCCGAGCTGCGGGATTCGGTCATGCCCTGCGCGCAGGCATCATCATGAGCGAGAGGTCATCGGCCGAAAGCGGCCAAGAGCGGGCGCTCAACGCGGGGAGTGGTCGCGCCACAAAGTGACGACGGTTTGAACTGGTAGGTATAACTACTTGGCCTAATTACGCTGAGCGCGTGAGTTGCCAGTACCGGTGCATTGATATTCCTTTGTTACCTCAAACTGATTGCAGCCGCCAAAACCTGCCGGGGCGGTACAACGCTGCTCAGCACCGCCGAATGCTTCCGCACCGTTATAACCCCAGGCTGCACAACGCGATGCCGCGAGGCTAAGAGCCTGTTGCTCGCTAGCATGAGGTTGCTCGAAGGGGCCGTAGGTGTACGACAAGCGCACGGTTGCGTCAGCTCGACTGCCACCTGTTGCAGACCAAATTTTGGTGGTCGCGCAACCGGATAGCGCAACGGCAGCCACTGCGACAAGCAAGTATCTTTTCATTTTAGCCCCCTGTCTGCGACTACACTCAAAAATACAAGCCCAAGTACTGAATATGCTGAAGCTTATCTTTGTACGACCCAGCTAACAACTGTGCTTGCAGCTGACGGAAAGGTGTAACCCTGGAGTAACCACTTTGGGTCGGAAGCGCCCCCTTCGCAGATACGAGCTGGAGCGTCTGACAGCGGCTTGCCAGCCGCCCTTGGTCAGCACCAGCGGAGTGTTCAGCACACGCCGGAATCGATGGTCAACCTGACTGAAATCCGCACAAGCCTAAATTCATAGGCTAAACCGCTTTTATCCGTATCGCTGCAGTCGTCCGATCAGGCGCAGCAGGTAACTGTTTTCCGCCCCGCTCAGCTCGGCATCGCGGACGGCATAGCGCTCGAAGGTGCGCCAGTGCATCCGCTTGGGCTTGCACGGCGCGCTGAACAGGTCGCTGAAGCGATCGCCCAGCTTGCGGCGCAGTGCCCAGCGTTGGTCGAGGATGCGGCTGCCGCCGCTGGTGCGCTGGCTGGCGTAGGTAGGCAGCGGGCGGATCGCGGTGCGGCTGCAGAATTGTTCGATGCTGCCGAACTTGTAGAGCTTCAGCACGCGCCGCTGGGTGAGAGGGCAGTGCATGTACCAGCGCCGGCCACCGTATTGCAGGGGCAGCGATGACAGGTGAATGGCGCAAGTAACGTCCTGCGGCTTGCCGTTCCGTGTCCAGGTGTAGGACAGACACAGTTCGCCGCTTTCAGCACTCAGGGTGGCGTGGTAGCCGATACTCGCCACCTGTTTGCCGTCGCGGCTCCATTGCCAGCTGCCGGACGTGGTGGCGCCGGCCCGCAACGCACCTGCCTTGAACAGGCTGCCCACATTCAACGACAGTGCCGATTCGATATGCGGGCGCCATCCGGATGCGCCGCTCATGCGTGCCCCGCGTCGCCACCACGCGCGCGCCACCATGCGGCAGCTTGCTGTTCCTGTCGCCGGTAGGCCCAGCATCGGAACGGCACCACGTACAAGGCACAGCATCCCAGCTCGAACCGCTGCACGTCGCGGGGGCGACTGTTCCAGCCCGGTTTGCGGTCAGCTGCAGCGAGTGCCGCCAGCACATCCGCAGGCAACGGTGTCTTTCGGGTCATGGCGCTTTTCTCTCGGTGCCGAGTACAGCGGGAGCCTCTACAGCTTCAAGCCTGTTTATCTTCTTAGGTGCACTCTCAGCGTGACTTGCGCTTGTCACGCTTTCCGTTCTATGCGGACGTGGTAGGAACTCGGCCGCAATGGCGAACCGCGCCGGCTGCTTTCCCCGCTGGGTCATCTTTCCGCCCCCGGTTCGGATCAGCACACCGGCATCCACGACACACGCCACATATCGGTAAAAGGTGGTCGGGCGCTCTATTCCGTGTTGACCCTTGAAGTCCGGCCAGGGCAACGCGATGTTGCCATTGTTGTGGCTGTTCAATTGACGGTAAGCGGCCACCACGACAGGGACGGATGCAGGCGGCAGCGACTTCCACGCGGGCGAGTCCAACAGGGCATGCGGCAGCATGGCAAACCCGTTCGAGCCGTAGGCGCTGGCGTTGGCGGCAATGGTGTCCACCTCGGTGGCGCACAGCGGCGGTTGACAGCGCTCGGCGTTGATCTTCTGGAGCCGCTGATTCACGGCGGCGGGATCAAGGCCGCTGCACACCAGTCCGCGCGCCAAGCCGAACAGCGCACTATTACGCTCACCCTTCGGAATGATTGCTGCCAGTGTGCGCCGCGCAATCGCTGGCGCCGTGTCGGGCAGCGCCAGCCCGAACGCCTCGACCATCGCGGCACGCGGATACGGTGCGCCGTCATGCTGCTCAATCACGCGGGATAGGAACGGTTCGCCCTTGCAGTGAAAGAAACCCGGCAGGCGCATGACGCGCGGCAAGTCACACACCTTGGGATCAGCGTCGAACTGCCGTGCGATGGCTTGCTGCATCGGCTTGAACCGCTCCAGCGGCATGTCTTCCGTGAGCCAGTAGGCATGCCAGCGGCCCGGCGACGACTCCACCACGATGTGGGGGGGCAGTGCAAAGGTGCGCACAGGGGCAAGCGGCGCACCGTCCAGGTCGGCAAAGCAGGCGCGCACCTGCTGCACATTGGCCGCCTTGCGTCCCTGGCCGTCGCCACCGTTGACCATGACGAAGATGCCCGCGCCCGCGGCGTTCAAACGCGCCAGCGTGGCGCTGTGCTGGGTCAGGTTACCGTGCAGGATGCGGGCGAGGCCCAGACGATGCTGGGGCGTGTCGTCGAACGTCTGGAACGTGTGCGCGGCGCCCAGGCGGGCCAGGAAGGCGCGCGCCTGTGCCATGTCCGCGGCAGGCCCCGCCACCCTCTCGGCGGCGCTCACGCTGCCACCTGTTCGATCAGCGCGCGGATGTCCTCCACCCGCCACGCGGTAATGCGCTCGCCTAACTTGACGGGCTGCGGGTAGCGGCCGGCCTTCACGCCCGCCCACCACGTAGACCGGCAGACGGGGAACAATGCGGGGATCGCCGGGGCTTTCTCGGTGGCGGGCTTGCCCAGTATCTGGGGCAAGCGCAGGTAGCCGGTTTCGGGGAGTGGTGAAGCCATGTCGCTTTCCTTCGCCCTTGGTTGGGCGTTGTCAGACATGGCTGTCTATTTACTACAAACCATCCCAGCAACCAGGCAATAAGCCTGTGGATAAGTCGGCTTACCCGGTAGACGTGTTGGCCTCCCCGGTAGACGGACGTCGCACATGATCAGAATTCCGCTTTCTCACTCTCCGCTGTGCGGAACCATTCGGCGATAGTGCGCTGCGCGTTTGATTCACTCAGACGCGCACCGATCTTTTCTGCCTCATTCATCACTGCGCGCTTTAGTTGGTTTGCCGCATCGTTTGCCGACGCCCAACGTCCCGCGTGGTACAGATTCACTGCGAACTCGCGGAGCCGGCGGTTTTTAGCATGCCGTTTCTCTACGCCCTTGGCTGAAAGCCTAGTCATCACAGTGCTTATTTCGTCGGGAACTTCTTTTAGACTTCCCGCAACAACCCCGATGCATAACGCTGCGTAGGCTGCTTCCGCCCACGCTTCAGATTCTCGCCCCTCTCTGTAGGACACGCCGGCACGGGCGCCATATGTCAATCCAAGCATTAGAGCTTCCGGCGACTGGCTGAACTCAGGCGTGTTCATTACCGCCGCCATAGTTGCGGCAAACTCTCTGTCACCTTCCTTGATTAGCGCCTCCCACTGGTCTAACCATTTATGGCTAAGCGGTAGCTCATTGTTGACAGCGTCAGGCCCAAATACTGCGGATACAAAACAGGTTATGGCCGCCACTACCGCATCCACTGGAGTATGGATTAGGTCATGCCTTGGAATTGCTATCGTTGGGGAACGCACCACGCACACCTCTGTGCCCTTCAATTAGTGCCGCGCCAGCCGGGGAAGGTGCCCGGTGTTCGGGGATCAGCCTTGGCGCGGCGTTTCAAAGGTCAGCGCGCGGCGCGCACAGCCTGCGATGCGCGGCGCGGTTTGGCCGGTGCCGGCGCCACGGTCAGGCGCAGGCCGAAGGCGGACAGGATCGCCGCCAGCGTATCCAGTCGCGGATTGCCCTTGCTGGACAGCGTGCGGTACAGCGATTCGCGGCTAAGCCCGGTGCGCCGCGCCAGTTCGGTCATGCCCAGCACGTCGGCGGCCGTGCGCAGCGCCAGCGGCAGCGCGCGCGTGTCGCCGTCGTGCATCACGTCGGCCAGGAAGCCGGGCAGATCGTCGGGCAGCAGCAAAGCCGCCGCGTCGAAGGGGGCGCCAGCGGCGTGCTTGGTAGTCTTGCCAGTAGTCGCGTGCATGTTCGATGTCCTTGCTTTGGGTGCGCTTGTCGCCCGCGCATAGCAGCAGCACCAGCGTTGCGCCATCCTGCCCGCAATACACGCGGTAGCCGGGGCCGGCGTCTATGCGCAGCTCGAATACGCCGGCACCGACCGCTTTCCAGTCGCCCCGGTTACCGGCCTGCATGCGCAGGATGCGCGCCGCAATCGCCTGATTCGCGCGGCGGTCGCGCAGTGCGCCCAGCCACTCGGCAAACGGCATGCGCCCGTCGCGGGTTTGGTACTGGCGTACCTCTACGATGGCCATGGTAGCTTAAAAACTACACTTTGGCATGGCGTGTCATCGGTACGACGTTGCCGCCCACCTTCAACGCGTCCAGATAATCCGCCCATGCCTCCATCATCTTGCGACGCTCCGGCAGGTGCGCCGTGCGGTTGTACGCGCGGCCGTTCGGGTCTTTCACCGCGTGGGCCAGCTGGTGCTCGATGTAGTCGGGGCGGAAGTGCAGCACTTCGTCCAGCACGGTGCGCGCCATCGCCCGGAAGCCGTGCCCGCTCATCTCATCGGTGGCGTAGCCCATGCGGCGCAATGCCGACAACACCGCGTTGTTGCTCATCGGCCGCTGTGGACTGCGGGCGCTGGGGAACACGTAGCGTCCGCGCCCGGTCAGCGGCTGCAGCTCGCGCAGGATCGCCACGGCTTGCGGTGCCAGCGGGACTAGATGCGGCTCGCGCATCTTCATTTTCTCGGCGGGGATGTTCCACTGCGCCGCGTCCAGATCGAACTCTGCCCACTCCGCTTGCCGCAGTTCGCCAGGGCGCACGAACAGCAGCGGCGCCAGCCGCAGCGCGCACTTCGTCACCAGCGAACCGTTATAGGCGTCCATCGCGCGCAGCAGTCCGCCGATGGCAGCCGGTTCGATGATGGCGGCATGGTGGGTTTGCTTGACCGGCGGCAACGCGCCGCGCAGGTCGGCGGCGGGGTTGCGGTCGGCGCGGCCGGTGGCGATCGCATAGCGCAACACCTGACCGCAGTTTTGCAGCACCCGGTGCGCGGACTCGACCGCGCCACGGTCAACAATGCGGTTGACGGTCGCCAGCAGTTCCTTGGCGGTAACGTCGGCAATCGGTCGGCTGCCCAGCCACGGGAAAACATCATTCTCCAGCCGCAGCATGATCCGGCTTGCGTGCAGCTCCACCCATGTCGCCGATTGCTTGGCGTGCCACTCGCGCGCCACCACTTCAAAGCTGTTCGCCGCACGTTCCTCGCCGGCAGCCTTGGCGGCCTTGCGCTGTTCGCCCGGATCAACGCCGGCAGCCAGCAGCTTGCGGGCAGCGTCGCGCTTGTTGCGGGCATCCTTAAGGCCCGTATCGGGGTATGCCCCCAGCGCCAGCCGCTTTTCCTTGCCCCCGTGGCGATACTTCAACCGCCAGAGCTTGCCGCCGGCTGGCGACACTTCCAGATACAGCCCGCCACCATCGAAAAGACGGCGCGGCTTGTCGGCTGGCTTGGCCGTGCGGATCGTGGTGTCTGTCAGGGGCATGGTTGCTTTACCTTGCAAGGCAGGTTTCGCGTGGCGTCCAGGAACGCGCGTAGCTCGGCGGTTTCTTCCGGTGTCAGCAGAAAGCAGCGGCGGGCGAGGCGCACGGACAGGGCGCCATCGTTAGCCAGTAGAAAGCGAGCGGCCACGGCCTGCGATTCTCGGAGTCGCGCAAGCTCGGCTCGCTCGCCCTTTACGTGGTTGCTCGGGTCTATTCCAGTCGCCAGCAGCACGCGATATTCATTGCGCCGCTGTCGCGCCTGCTCCAGAGAAACGGCGGGATGCACCCCCAGCGACAGAGTGTTGCGCTTTCCGTCGAAGCGGTAATTAAAGCGCCAGTAGCGCGAGCCGTTCGGATTCACCAGCAGATACAGGCCAGCACCGTCGCCATGCTTCGATGGCGTGGCTGCCGGCGTAAAGCCCGCAATCGCACGTTCCGTGAGTCGATCTGGGGGCATAGTCATTTGCCGATAGGTTGGGCTTCCCCAATCATGCCCCCAGCAACGGCCGGATTGCAATGGATGCCCCCAGACCGCTTTGGACACAAAAAAGGCCGGAACCGTTGCTGTTGCTAGGGTTACCGGCCTTCGTTGGACTACGTTGAAGCTTGAAATGGTGGAGGTGGCGGGAGTCGAACCCGCGTCCGAGAGCGTTCAATGCCCGGATCTACATGCTTAGCTCACCGTTCGATCTCGTTCCGCGACAAGCACGATGGGCAAGGCGCACCGCGGAACCAGCCTGATTGATTTGGCCTGATACCGCCAGGCGGCAGTCTTCGGCGATCTCGTGATAATGACCCTACACCGACAAGCACGAGCACAAGTGGGTTCGGGGCTTACGCCTTAAGCGGCGAGAGCGTAGTTGTCGTCGTTGGCAACTAGAAGTTTGCTGCTGGATTAA
>JAGWMU010000212.1 GCA_028873095.1 Pseudomonadota bacterium
ATTCGGAACCGAACAGGCGGGTGTTGCCGACGCCCGGCAGGCGCGCGATCTGGTCGATGACCTGCGAGGCGATGATGTCGCTGAGGTGGTTGCGGTCGATCGCTGGATTGTTCGAGCGCAGCGCCACCACCATCAGGAAATCGGAGTTGGACTTGGCCACCACCACGCCCTGCTGGACCACTTCCGAGGGCAGCCGCGGCGTGGCCAGCGCCACCTTGTTCTGCACCTGGACCTGGGCGATGTCCGGATCGGTGCCGCTTTCGAACGTCAGCGTGATGTTGGCGCTGCCGTTGTTGCTGGAAGACGAACTGAAATACAGCAGGTGGTCGATGCCGGTGAGCTGCTGCTCGATCACCTGGGTCACCGATTTTTCGGTCGTGTCCGCGCTGGCGCCCGGATAGCTGGCGCTCACCGAAACCTGCGGCGGGGCGATCGACGGATACGATTCCACGCCCAGGTTCAGGATCGCCAGCACGCCGCCCAGGGAAATCAGGATGGCCACCACCCAGGCGAAGATCGGGCGGTCGATGAAGAAACTCGGCATGATCTTCGCTCCGTTACTTGCCGTTCGGGGCGGCGCCCGGAGCGGTGGCTGCGGAGGGTGCGCCGGCCCGGTCCGGATGCCATGGACTGGCCTTGGCCGGGTCGCCGGCCTTGACCTTCTGCACGCCCGACACCACCACCCGGTCGCCGGCCGCCAAGCCGGCGGTGACCTCCCAGTCGCTGCCTTGCATGTCGCCCAGGGCGACATCCTTGCGCACGACCTTGCCGTCCTTGCCGACGGTCAGCACGTAGGCGCCGCCGGTGTCCCGCAGCACCGCCTGCTGCGGGATCAGGAACACGCCGTGCTGCTGGCCCAGGTCGACTTTCAGGTTCACGTACATGCCCGGCAGCAGCTGATGCTTCGGGTTGGGAATCCTGGCCCGCAGGTTGACCGAGCCGGTGGCCGGGTTGACCGAGGTGTCGGAGAAATCCAGTACGCCGTGTTCCGCGTAGGGGCTGCCGTCGGGCAGGCTGACCTGCACGCTGGCCTGGTCCGGTGCGGCCAGGGTGACGCTGCCGTGGCTCTGGGCGCGCCGCATCCGTTCCATCGCCGACACGCTCATGGTGAAGTTCACGTACAGCGGGTCGATCTGCTCCACGGTGGTGAGCAGGGTGTCCGTCCCGTTGCCGACCAGGGCGCCCTCGGTGACCTGCTGCTGGCCGGCGCGGCCGGCGATCGGCGACCTCACGCTGGCATAGCCCAGGTTGATGCGGGCCGTCTGCACGTTGGCGCGCGCCACCTGCACCGCGGCCGCGGAGCTGCGCTCGGCGGCCTGTGCATTGTCCAGCCCGGCCTGCGAGATGTAGCCCTCCGGCGCCAGTTTGCGCGCGCGCCGGGCGGCCACCTTGTCGTTGGCATAGGTGGCCTGGGCCTGGCCCAGCGCGGCCAGGCTGGCGTCCAGCGCCGCCTTCAGCGGCGCCGGATCGATCTGGAACAGCAGTTGCCCCCGCTTGACGTCGGTGCCTTCGTCATACGTGCGCTTGAGCAGCACGCCGGTCACGCGGGCGCGCACGTCGGCGCTGCGGTACGGCGACAACCGCCCGACCTGGGTCCTGGTGAGCGGGACGTTCTGCGGCTGCACGCCGAGCACGCCGACTTCCGGCGGCGGCATCTGCGCCGGCCCTGGCTGCCGGCCTTTGCCGCCACAGGCGACCAGCGCCAGCAGGCCGAGGCACAGCAAGGGGGTACGCAGAAACGAGGGCGTCATGCAGGGCTCCGTGAACTGGCCGGATAGGGGGAGGGGCGGGGCGATGCGCGACTTTTATCGCATCACCATGCCGTTGTCGTGTGTCATAGGTTGGCTGGCGCGGCGGTGAACGGTGTGCGGCGACGCCGCGGCGGAGGCGTCGGCAGGCCAGAAACGAGACTATACCGTACAGTTCACATTATGGGGAGGCGGCCCGGCCGTTGCGCTGCCGGCGGGGTCAGTGGCGGTACAGCACGATGCGCGCCCGGCATCGCGCGAGCGCACCGCGCCGCCATCGGGTCGCCGGAGGTCGCGCCGGCGCGTCGAGGCGCTGCGGTGGATTCGCCTGCATGCCCAGCGTATCCTTTCGGGGCTTTACCTTAGTCATTCACACCTTGTCTCCACCGACCAGCAGATGCCATGAATGCGATCCCTGCAGCCGACCATGTCCCCCTCTCATTGCAAGTGTTCGAGCAACTGAAGAAAGACGGTTTTCCAGCCAGGCGCCTCGATGAGGCGCAATTTTTTATCGACGGTTTCTTTGCCCGCATCGCCTCCAGCGATGTGGACCTGCATACGCCCGGGCAGTGGGCCGCGTTGATCGCCGACCTGCTCGATTACCTGCAGCAGCGCCAACCCGGCCGCACGCTGGTGCGCGTGCTGAACCCGTCGGCCGGCCATGCCGGGCGCAGCCTGCTGCAGGTGGTCACCGACGACATGCCGTTCCTGGTGGACACGGTGAGCATGATCGCCTCGGCCAACCTGCAGATCCAGGCCGTGCTCCATCCGGTGTTCAAGGTGCTGCGCGACGATGCGGGACGCTTGCAGCGTCTGGGCGACGAGAGCGGCATCGCCGAATCGATCATGCACTTCGAGATCGACCGCGTGGCCGACGAGGCCAGCCAGGAGCAGTTGCGGGTCCAGGTGGAATCGGCCCTGGAAGACGTGCGCGCCGCCGTGACCGACTGGCCGGCGATGCAGGCGAAGGCGCTGGCGATCGCCGCCGAGCTGCCGCTGCGCAAGCAGCCGCTGGACGACGCGTCCGTGCGCGAAGCCACCGAATTCCTGCGCTGGGTGGCCGACGACAACTTCACTTTCTTCGGTTACCGCGAATACGAGGTCACCGACGCCGCCGGCGAACAGGTGCTGCGTTCGTTCGCCGAATCCGGACTGGGCATCCTGCATCGCAACGACCGCCTGCTCGCGCCGCGCTCGCTGCGCACGCTGGCAGCCAGCAGCCTGCCGCAGTCCGGCGCGATGGATGCGATCATCCTGACCAAGACCAACGCGCGCTCGCGGGTACACCGTCCGGGCAACATGGATTACATCGGCGTGCTGAAGTTCGACGCCAGCGGCAAGCCGGTCTCCGAGCAGCGTTTTCTGGGCATGTTCACCTCCAACGCCTACATGGCGCGTCCGCAGGATGTGCCGCTGGTGCGGCGGAAGGTGGAGGCGGTGATGTCGCGCTCGGGCCTGAAGCGCGATTCCCACTCCGGCAAGTCGCTGAGCCACATCCTGGAGACGCTGCCGCGCGACGAGCTGTTCCAGAGCAGCGAGGACGAGCTGTTCGCCACGGCGACCGGCATCCTCGGGCTGCGCCAGCGCGCGCGCGCGCGGCTGTTCATGCGCGCCGACCGCTACGGCCGCTTCTACACCTGCCTGGTGTTCATCCCGCGCGAGCGCTTCAACACCACCGTGCGCGAGCGCATCGAGCACCTGCTGCGCGAGGCGCTGCAGGGCGAGCATCTGGATTCCGCCGTGCTGATGGGCGACGACGCGCTGGCGCGCCTGCACGTGGTGATCCGGCCGCGCATCGGCAACCGTCCGGACTACGACATCGCGGCGCTGGAGCGGGGCGTGGCGGCGATCACGCGCAACTGGCACGACGATCTGCGCGACGCGTTGACGCGCACGCGCGGCGACCAGGACGGCGTGGTGCTGGCGAACCGCTACGGCAAGGCGCTGCCGGCCGGCTATGTCGACGAAGTGGCGCCGGAAGTGGCCGCCGAGGACGTCTACCAGCTGTCGCTGCTGCAGGGCGACGATGCGGTGCGGATGTCGTTCTATCGCCCCGCGCAGCAGCCGGACCAGCTGCGTTTCAAGATCTACCGCAGCGGCAGCGACATCGCCTTGTCCGAGGTGCTGCCGCAGCTGGAGAATCTCGGCCTGCGCGTGCTCACCGAGCATGTCTACGACCTGTGCGGCGGCGGCGACCTGTGCGGCGAAGACGCGCCGCTGTTCATCCAGGATTTCGAAGTGCAGCCGGTCGGTGCGCTGACCTTCAGCGTGGAACAGGTCGGTTCGCTGTTCGAGGATGCCTTCGAGCAGATCTGGCGCGGCAACGCCGAGAACGACGGCTTCAACCGGCTGGTGCTGGGCGCCAAGCTCAGCTGGCGCCAGATCGCCGTGCT
>JAGWMU010000028.1 GCA_028873095.1 Pseudomonadota bacterium
GGCGAGCGCAGCGGTTTCCGCGCCACCAGCCTGGAGACGCTGCGGCAGATGGTGGCGGCCAACGTCGGCATCACCCTGCTGCCGACGCTGGCGGTGAAGCCGCCGGTGGCGCCGCTGGAGAACCTGCACCTGATCGAGTTCAAGGGCCGCCCACCGAGCCGCCGGCTGGCCCTGGTCTGGCGCAAGAGTTCGGCCATGCATGCTTTCCTGAAGCGCCTGGCGGACGTCTTCCGGCAACTGCCGGCCGAGCTGCTCGACGCGCACACCGCCGCCACGGCCGTGCCGCCGGATGCGCTCGCGCCGCGCAAGCGCAAGCCGTCCAAGCCATAGTTGCAGGCTATCGGCTCCATCTAGACAATCAATTTCATTGCCGGATGACCGGGCGCTACGCTGGCGCGATGGCGCCGGCCGCACGCCATGCCGGCAACCTCTCCCCAGCCACACGTCACGAGGTGATGTCCATGAGCAAGCTGAAGGGTTCCAAGACCGAACAGAATCTGAAAGACGCCTTCGCCGGCGAATCGATGGCCAACCGGCGCTACCTGTACTTCGCCGGCAAGGCCGACGTGGAAGGCTACAACGACGTCTCCGCGGTATTCCGCTCCACCGCCGAAGGCGAGACCGGCCATGCGCACGGCCATCTCGAATACCTCGAAGGCGTGGGCGACCCGGCCACCGGCCTGCCGTTCGGCGGCACCGCGCTGAACCTCAAGAGCGCCATCGCCGGCGAGACCCACGAGTACACCGACATGTACCCGGGCATGGCCAAGGCCGCGCGCGCGGAGGGCTTCGAGGAGATCGCCGACTGGTTCGAGACCCTGGCCAAGGCCGAGCGCTCGCACGCCAACCGCTTCCAGAAGGCGCTGGACGAACTGAAGTAATCGACGTCCTGCCTGTCATTCCCGCGGCTTTCAACAGCCGAAGGGCTGGTCAAGCCGGAATCCAGTGACTCGGTAACCGCATGAAGGCACTGGATCCCGGCTTTCGCCGGGATGACGGCTTAAGCTGTCGCGGCACCATGCGCACGACCGCCCACGGTCAAGATGCCCGTGTGCCAGTGCATGCCTGCATGGCCGCTGTTGGCCTGACTCGTCGATCCGCCGGGAGAACCGCATGGCCGAGCAACCGCCCCTCGCACCCGATGCCGCCGCCCCGCGCGAAGGCAATCTCGATGCGCCGACCCGGCACCCGCTGGGCTGGACCGCACCGGAGTTCTGGGACCAGGCGGCGCTGGACGCCGAGCTGGAGCGCGTCTTCAACATCTGCCACGGCTGCCGCCGCTGCGTCAGCCTGTGCCACGCCTTTCCCACCCTGTTCGACCTGATCGACGCATCGAAGACGATGGAGATCGACGGCGTCGACAAGGCCGACTATCCCAAGGTCACCGAGCACTGCTATCTGTGCGATCTGTGCTACCAGACCAAGTGCCCGTATACGCCGCCGCATCCGTGGAACGTGGATTTCCCGCACCTGATGCTGCGCGCCAAGGCGGTGGACTTCCGCCGCAACGGCGCGCCGCTGTCGGCGAAGATCCTGTCCAGCACCACCGCCGTGGGCAAGCTCGCCTCGATCCCGGTGGTGCTGCAGGCGGTCAACGCCGCCAACCGCCACAAGGGCGCGCGCAAGCTGCTGCAGAAAACCCTGGGCGTCGATGCCGAGGCGCGCGTGCCCGACTATCACTCGCCCGGCGCGCGCAAGCGCCTGCGCGATCTGGACGGCGGCGGGCAGGCCACGCCGGCCGGCCGCACGCACGGCAAGGTGGCGCTGTTCGCCACCTGCTACTGCGACCACTCGGCCCCCGGCACGGTCGAGGACCTGGCCGCGGTGCTGCGGCACAACGCGATCCCGGTGCGGCTTGTCGAGCGCGAGGTCTGCTGCGGCATGCCCAAGCTCGAGCTGGGCGATCTGGACACGGTGCGCAAGTTCAAGGAACAGAACATCCCGGTGCTGGCGGCGATGGCCCGCGACGGCTGGGATTTCACCGCGGCAATCCCCTCCTGCGTGCTGATGTTCAGGCAGGAGCTGCCGCTGATGTTTCCCGACGACGCCGAGGTGACGCTGGTGCGCAGCCGCTTCTTCGACCCGTTCGAATACCTGGCGGAACGCCACCGCGCCGGCCTGCTGGCCACCGATTTCAAGCAGTCGCTGGGCAAGGTCGCCTGGCAGGTGCCGTGCCACCAGCGCGTGCAGAAGATCGGCCCGAAGACGCGCGACATCCTGCAGCTGGTGCCGGGCACCGAAGTCGTCACCATCGAACGCTGCTCCGGCCACGACGGCACCTACGGCGTCAAGCACAAGACCTACGCGATCTCGCGCAAGCTGGCCAGGCCGGTGGAAAGCCGCGTGCAGCAGGCCGAGGCCGACCACTTCACCAGCGACTGCCCGATGGCCGGCGGCCACATCGCCCACGGCCTGGACGACAAGCCGGCCGCCGAACATCCATTGAGCCTGCTGCGCCGTGCCTACGGGATTTGAGAAGTGAGTGGAGAGGAGTGAGAAGCGGGAGAAAAGCCTTATCACCCGCCTCACTGCTCTTTACTCACCGCTCTTTGCTCGCCTCACTTCTCAATCCTCTCCACTCACTCCTCGCCTCATCACTCCATGCACAAACTCACCCACGCCGACCTGCTCACCCTGGAAGCCTATGCCCGCGAGCGGCCGGCCTTTCGCGAGCAGGTGCTGGCGCACAAGAAGCGCCGCACGCTGCACCTGGGCGATCACCTGACCCTGCTGTTCGAGGATCGCCGGACCGTGCACTACCAGATCCAGGAGATGCTGCGCATCGAGCGCATCTTCGAGGCCGCCGGCATCCAGGACGAACTCGATGCCTACAACCCGCTGATCCCCGACGGCGGCAACCTCAAGGCCACCCTGCTGGTCGAATACGAGGACGAGCAGCAGCGCCGGCGCGAACTGCAGCGGCTGCGCGGACTGGAGGACCACATCGAGCTGCAGGTGGGCGCCGAAAGCGTCGCCGCGATCGCCGACGAGGACATGGAACGCAGCAACGACGACAAGACCTCGGCCGTGCACTTCCTGCGCTTCGAGCCGACCCCGGCGATGATCGCGGGATGGAAGCACGGTGCCGAAGTCATCGTGCGCTGCACCCATCCGGCCAGTACCGTCGTCGCGACACTGAGCGCCGAACAGCGTCACGCGCTGGCGGCGGATTTCGCCTGAGCACGCGCCCGCTCCTGCTCGCCGCCGCCCTGCTGCTGGTGCTGTGGGGCGCGGTGGCGCACTGGCGGCATCGCCCGCTGCACCCGCCGCCTGGAGTGCTCGCGCCCGACCCGCCCGAGCAGGTGGATCTGGCGCACGGCGCGCAACTGCGGAAGGGCGACGTCACGCTGACCACCCGCGCGCATTTCGACATCACCGCCCGTGTGCTGTCGCGCGCGGACTATTCCGGCGGCGCCGACGCCCGGCTGATCCCCGAAGACCTCGCGCTGGGCTGGGGTCGCATGTCCGACAGCGCGGTGCTGGCGCATATCGACATCACCCAGTCCGGCCGCTTCTACTACTGGCACACCGACCGCTACCCGATACCCCGCCGCGAGATCGAGACCTCCAGCGCCAACATGCACATGATTCCCGCTGACGCCGACGTGAAGCGCGAACTCGAACAGATCCGCCAGGGCCAGCTGGTGCACCTCGAAGGCTTCCTGGTCGACGCCACCCGCCCCGACGGCTGGCACTGGAACACCTCGATGACCCGCGACGACACCGGCGCCGGCGCCTGCGAGCTGGTTTATGTGGAGCGGGTCGATATCGTTGCGCCGTGACGGCCGTGATGCCCACGGGTCCGCGGACAACCGGCTTCCCGGAAGAGCCGGACAACACCGGCGGCCCGCTTACCCGCGACACGCCGGACTGCCGCGCAGGCGCCTGAAGGGCTGCAGGAATCCGCCGCTTGTACCGCCGCGATCGCTGTCGTCATACTCGGTGCGGCACCCGACATCCGGGCAGATTTGGAACCAGGCTTTATTCCTTGCTCTCGTCAAACATGGAGGTCCCGTGAAATTCAAAGTTCTTGCCGCGTTTGTGCTGACCGCCGTGCCTTTGCAAGTGTTCGCTGCAAGCGACTTCGTTACCTTCGACGGTTCCGTGCGGCACGGCCAGGCGCCGGCAACGAGTTTTCAACTCGTGGTTCCAGCCGGAGAAACCTCCAGGCTGACGCTCGATGACGGCACTGTCCTGGAATTCACTGCTGCTGCGAGCCATGCAAAATCGGCCAGATCCATGGTCGAACTGCTCGATGCTTCCGGCAAGCAACTGCACAAGGCAACGTGGCCCGGGGACGCCCCATCCCAAAGATCATTCCGGTACGTTGTTTGCGGCGATCGCGCCATCTTTTTCAGCCCGGCCAGCAAATCAACTGCGGCGCCTTGCCCGCAATGATTTGAGCTTCCAGGCTTTCGCCGGAACGACGAGCCGAGGCTTCTGCAGGCATTCCCTTGCCGCTTGATGGCCGGCATGCCGGATGGCAGGCTGAGGCATGGTTTTCCCGCAGCCACGTCAGCCGACCTACAGGAGGTTTCGTTGCCCATCATTCGGAAAGCTGACCGCAGCGACGCGGGGCAACTCGCCCGGCTTGCCGAAACGACATTCCGGGATACCTTCGGCGCCTTGAACACGGGCGAGGACATGGATCGCCACTGCCAGGCCAGTTACAGCGAGGCCATCCAGGCTGCTGAAATTTCCGATCCGGACAGGGTTACCCTGCTGAGCGTGGAGGGAGAAAGGCTGGTCGGGTTTGTGCAGCTTCGCTGGGATGGTGCGCCCCATTGCGTCCGGGCCGAGTCGCCGGGTGAAATCCAGCGGCTGTACGTCGTCCATGACTGGCATGGCAAAGGCATCGCACACGACCTCATGGACGCATGCATCGAGGCAATGGAGGCACACGGGTCGGATGTCGTCTGGCTTGGCGTCTGGGAACGAAACCCGCGGGCGATCTCGTTCTACAAGAAATCCGGATTCGTCGAAGTGGGTGATCACGTCTTCCCGCTGGGCAGCGATCCGCAGCGGGACATTGTGATGGCCCGATCCGTCGCAGGCCGAAAGACAAAGCAGCCGTAAAGCGGGCTAGAGCGGTGGCGCACCGGGTGCGTGCCGGGATGGACCGCCGCTATACCGCCGCCCCTGTGCGGCGGCGAGGCTCACGCCGACCCCACCCCGACCGGACAGCTCACCCCGGTGCCGCCCAGCCCGCAATAGCCGTCGGGATGCTTGGACAGGTATTGCTGGTGTTCGTCTTCGGCGTAGTAGAACGCGCGGGCGATGGCGATTTCGGTGGTGATCGGTTTCAGGCCGGCGCGGTCGAGTTCGATCTGGTAGCGCCGGGCCGAGGCCTCGGCGATGCCGAGCTGCGCCGCATCGGACGTATAGATGGCCGAACGGTACTGGGTGCCGGTGTCGTTGCCCTGGCGCATGCCCTGGGTCGGATCGTGGTTTTCCCAGAACACCTTGAGCAGGCTTTCCAGGCTGATCTGCCTCGGGTCGTGGATGACCTGCACCACCTCGGCGTGCCCGGTCTGGCCGGAGCAGACTTCGCGGTAGCTGGGATTGGGCGTGTAGCCGCCAGCGTAGCCCACCGCGGTGGTCAGCACCCCGGGCAGGCTCCAGAACTTGCGTTCGGCACCCCAGAAGCAGCCCATGCCGAACAGCACCGCCGTGCCCTGCGGGTAGCTACCGGCCAGCAGGGAGCGGCCATGCACGTGATGCGACCGGCTTGGCACGACCGGCTCCCCGCGGCCCGGCAGCGCATCGCCCGGCTGCGGCAGACGTTGTTTCCAGGCGCCGATACCCCACATGAGCGTTCTCCGCATGTCGCAGCCACGTGGCTGCGCTCGTCCGTGCCGGTTCAGCTGCTGGCGACCACGTTCAGCAAGGCACCGCCAGCGGACCGTCGGCCGCATCGTCGTTCTCGTCGATCGCCAGCCGCGCCTCGCCGAGCTGCGCCTCCACCTCGCGCACGATGCCGCCGGCCATGGCCAGGCTGGATTCGGGCACCATCACCGCGATGTAGTCCATGGCCGGCAGCTGGCCCACCGCGCCGGTGAGGTATTCGCCGGAAATGAAGGCCGGAATGCCTTCGGCTTCCAGCGCGTCCTTCACCAGATGGGCATCGAACAGGTTTTCGGCTCGGTAGACGATGTGCATGCCGTGCAAGCTACCCCGCGCGGCCGCGGCGGGCAAGCGCCGCAGCGTGCGATGGCGGCGACAGGGTAAACTTGCGCGTTTCCGCCCCCGTACGCGAGTCTTGCCCGATGCCGACGACCGATACCTCCGCGACAGCGCCCGCCACGCCGGCACCGGAGCCGATGCGCCAGGACTTCATCCGGCAGATCGTGCGCGACGACCTCGCCGCGGGCAAGCACGTCGCCGTCCATACGCGCTTTCCTCCGGAGCCGAACGGCTACCTGCATATCGGCCACGCCAAGGCGATCTGCCTGAATTTCGGCATCGCCGCCGAATTCGGCGGCTGGTGCAACCTGCGCCTGGACGACACCAACCCGGGCAAGGAAGACCCGGAGTTCGTCGAGGGCATCAAGGACGACGTGCGCTGGCTCGGCTTCGAATGGCATGCGCTGCGCCACGCCTCGGATTATTTCGAGGTGTTCTACCGCTCGGCGCTGAAGCTGATCGAGGATGGCCTGGCGTATGTCGACGACCTGGACGCCGAACAGATGCGCGAATACCGCGGCACGCTGACCCAGGCGGGGCGCAACTCGCCGTATCGCGAGCGCAGCGTGGCGGAAAACCTCGACCTGTTCCGCCGCATGCGCGCGGGCGAGTTCGCCGACGGCAGCCGCACGCTGCGCGCGAAGATCGACATGGGCGCGGGCAACATCAACCTGCGCGACCCGGCGATCTACCGCATCCGCAAGGTGGCGCACCAGAACACCGGCGGCGCCTGGCCGATCTACCCGATGTACGACTACGCGCACTGCCTGTCCGACGCGCTGGAAGGCATCACCCACTCGCTGTGCACGCTGGAATTCGAGGATCACCGGCCGCTGTACGACTGGTTCGTCGACCGCGTCGACCTGCCGAACCATCCCGAGCTGTGGCGGCCGCTGCAGGACGCCGGCCTGCCGACGCAGCCGGCCAAGCCGCGGCAGATCGAGTTCTCGCGGCTCAACCTCAGCTACTGCATCACCAGCAAGCGCAAGCTGGCGCAGCTGGTCGGCGAAGGCCACGTGGACGGCTGGGACGACCCGCGCATGAACACGCTGCGCGGCCTGCGCCGGCGCGGCTTCACCCCGGCCGGGCTGCGCCTGCTGATCGAGCGCGTGGGCGTCAGCAAGCAGAACAGCGTGATCGACTATGCACTGCTGGAAGGCTGCATCCGCGAGGACCTGGACGCCACGGCCGCGCGCCGCATGGCGGTGCTCGATCCGCTGAAGCTGGTGCTGACCAACCTGCCCGACGGTCATCTGGAGATGCTGCCGTTCGCCAACCATCCGAAGGACGAAAGCTTCGGCATGCGCGAGGTGCCGTTTGCGCGCGAGCTGTGGATCGAGCGCGAGGATTTCGCCGAGCTGCCGCCGAAGGGCTTCCATCGGCTGAAGCCGGATGGCGAGGTGCGCCTGCGCGGTGTCGGCATCGTCAAGTGCGAACAGGTGGTCAAGGACGCCGCCGGCCAGGTGACCGCGCTGCACTGCACGCTCGACCCGCAGACCCGCCACGGCATGCCCGGCGCCGACCGCAAGGTGAAGGGCACCATCCACTGGGTCAGCGCGGAACACGCGGTCGCCGCGGAAGTGCGGCTGTACGACCGCCTGTTCGGCGTGCCTGCGCCGGACAGCGAGGAAGACGGCAGGAGCTGGCTCGACCACGTCAACCCGCAGGCCAAGCAGGTGGTGCGGGCCTGGCTGGAGCCGGCCGCCGCCGCGGTGGCGCCGGAGCAGCGTTTCCAGTTCGAGCGGCTGGGCTACTTCGTGGCCGACCGCGTCGATCACCGTGCCGCGGCGCCGGTGTTCAACCGCACCGTGACCTTGCGCGACACCTGGGCGCGGCAGGCCGGCCAGTAGGGCGGAGCAATGAGCATGCTGCCACTGCAGATCCATCTCACCCTGCCGCCATGGATCGGCGATGTCGTCGATGCCGACCGGCGCTATGAAGGCGACGAGGAGCGCGTCGGCCTGGCGATCGCGCTGTCGCGGCAGAATGTCGAGCACGGCGGCGGCGGTCCGTTCGGCGCGGCCCTGTTCGACGCCGACAGCGGCCGCCTGATCGCCGTCGGCGTGAACCGGGTGATCCCGCAAGGCTGTTCGGTGGCGCACGCGGAGACGATGGCGATGATGATCGCGCAACAGCGCCTGGGCCGGCATCGCCTGAACGAGGACGGCGGGCGCTACGCGCTGGCCGCCAGTTCGCAGCCATGCTGCCAGTGCTACGGCGCCACGGTCTGGGCCGGCATCGACGAGCTGCTGATCGGTGCCCGTACCGAAGATGTCGAGGAACTCACCGCATTCGACGAGGGTCCGCTGCCGGCCGACTGGATCGGCGAACTGGAACGCCGCCGCATCGCCGTGCGACGCGACATCCTGCGCGATCAGGCGCGCACCGTGCTGGCCGCCTACGGCGCCGGCGGCGCACCGTATTGAGCCGCCTGCGCGCCATGCTGCCGCTGCTCCTGCTGCTGCTGGCGGGCATCGTGCTGTTCGCCTCCGGCTCGCTCAACCGCCTGAGCCCGCACGCGCTGATGGCGCACCAGAGCCAGCTGCACGCACAGATCGCCGCACACCCGTGGTTGACCCGGCTGGCCTATATCGGCCTGCTGACGCTGACCGTGTCCACCGGCATCCCCGGCACCATCGTGGTGATCTTTGCCGGCGGCTTCGCGTTCGGCGTGGTCGACGCCACACTGATTTCGTCCGTGGGCCTGACGCTGGGTTCGCTGATCCTGTACCTGGCCAGCCGCTACGCCTTCGGCGCGGGCAGCCGGCAACCGCCGGCGGTGGTGGCCAAGCTGCATCACGGCTTTGAACGGCACCCGGTGAGTTACACGCTGTTCCTGCGGTTTTTCCCGATGGTGCCCTTTGGCGCGGTGACCGTGGGACTGGCGTGGCTGCGCTGCCCGCTGTGGCTGTTCCTGGGCGCCAGCTGGCTCGGCGGCACCGTCATGCTGATCTTCGAGACCTCGGTCGGCGCCGGCCTCGGCGATGCCCTGAGCCAGAGCACCACGCTGGGCGCGGGCCTGCTGATGCATCGCGAAGTGCTGCTGCCGCTGGGCGGGCTCGCCCTGCTGGCGCTGCTGCCGCTGCTGATCGAGCGGATCACCCGGCGCCGCCGGCAGGCTGCCCGCCCCGGCGACTGAGCCGGCCATGCCGGACGGGTGCTGTCCTCGCGGCGCTGACAAAAAGGGCGCCCGTCGGGCGCCCGGAAACTGGTGGGTCGTCCGGGATTCGAACCCGGGACCAATAGATTAAAAGTCTACTGCTCTACCGACTGAGCTAACGACCCATCGCTGGCTGAAGCCAAGCGGACGATTTTACGGTCTGCACGACAGCGGCACAAGCAACGACAAGCTTCAGGCGTAGCGGGTGGGATCGGGCAGTCCCGCTTCGCGGAAGCCCTGCGCGCGCAGCCGGCACGCATCGCAATGACCGCAGGCGCGGCCTTCGGCATCGGCCTGGTAGCAACTCACCGTGACCGAAAAATCGACGCCGAGGCGCCGGCCCTCGCGGGCGATTTCGGCCTTGCTCATGCGCATCAGCGGCGTGTGGATACGGATGCCGGCCCCCTCCACGCCCGCCTTGGTCGCCACATTGGCCAGCGTCTCGAAGGCTTCGATGAAGGCCGGCCGGCAGTCCGGATAGCCCGAATAGTCGACCGCGTTGACGCCGCACCAGATGTCGCTGGAACCGAGCACTTCGGCCCAGCCCAGCGCGATCGACAGCATGATCGTGTTGCGCGCCGGCACGTAGGTCACCGGGATGCCGCTGCCGCCTTCGCGGGTATCGACCGGCACGGCGATGTCGGCGGTGAGCGCGGAGCCGCCGATGCTGCGCAGATCGATGCCGACCGTCTTGTGCTCCAGCGCACCGAGCATCCGCGACACGCGGTCCGAAGCCGCCAGTTCCGAGCTGTGGCGCTGGCCGTAGGCCACGCTCAACGCGTGCACCTGATAACCCTGTTCGCGCGCCAGCGCGATCGTGACGGCCGAATCCATGCCGCCGGAGACGAGCACGACGGCCTTGCGGGGAGAATGGTCAGACATGGTTTGATCCCTACAGGTACGGCCGGTCATTTCCCCGCCGCGTCGTTCCACAGCAGCTTGTGCAACTGCAGCTGAAGGCGCACCGGCAACTTGTCGGCGAGAATCCATTCGGCCAGGTCGCGCGGCTGCACCGCGCCATGCACCGGCGAGAACAGCACCATGCAGCGCTGGGCCAGCGCATGCTCGGCCAGCATCGCGCACGCCCATTCGTAGTCGGCACGGCTGGCGATCACGATCTTGATCTGGTCGTGCGCCAGAAGATGGTCGAGATTCGACCACAGGTTGCGCGCGCTTTCGCCGGAATCGGGCGCCTTCAGATCCATCACCTTGCGCACGCGCGGATCGACGGCGCCGACCTCCAGCGCACCGGAGGTTTCCAGCGACACGTCGTAGCCGGCATCGCACAGCCTTTGCAGCAGGACCAGGCAACGCTTCTGCGCCAGCGGTTCGCCGCCGGTGACGCAGACATGCCGTGCGCCATGCGCGGCAACCTCGGCGAGGATGTCGTCGATCGCACGCCAGTCGCCGCCATGAAACGCATATTCGGTGTCGCACCAGACGCAGCGCAACGGACAACCGGTCAGCCGGACGAAAACGGTACGCCAGCCGACCGCGTCGGCCTCGCCCTGGATCGAGTGGAAGATTTCGGCAATCCGCAACCGCCCGGCCGTACCCGGGGCAGACGTGGCGGACGCCACGCCTGCGCTGCTGCCACTTGCGGCCACCGACCTCGCCTCAGTTGACCGACTGCAACTGCATGCGATGCAGGCGTTCCTGGGCCAGGCTGGCCGCGCGGGACCCGGGGTAGCGGGTGGTCACCGCCGTCAGCGTGGCCTTCGCCTTCTTCATCTGCTTCAGCTCGAACTGGCAGTAGCCGACCTTGAGCAGGGCATCGGGCATTTTCTCGCTCTGCGGAAACTGGCTGACCAGGTGCTGGAAGGATTCAAGCGCCACCGGGTAATTCATCGTGACGTAGTACGACTCGCCCAGCCAGTACCAGGCGTTGGGCGTGAGCGCGTGATTGGGGTATTGCTGGATGAAACTGCGAAACTCGCGCGATGCCTGCACGTAATCGCCGGACTGCAGCGCCTTGAAAGCCACCTCGTAGGCAGCCTGGGCGGCCGCCGGATCGGCGGTGCTGCCCGTACCTGCCGACGCGCCCGTGGTACCGGATGCTGCCGCAGCGGGTGCGGAGGCCGGTGCCGCCGGATTGTTGCCGGGTGAAGGATTGCCGGGCTGCGCACCGGCTGCCGCCGCGCCTGTGCCCGCGCCTTCCAGTCGCCCGAGGCGGGCATCGAGGTCGGCATATTGCGCCTTGCTCTTGTCGTCGAGTTCCTGCAGGTGATGCTGCAGTTCCTCGATCTGACCCTGCTGCTGCCGGATCTGCGCCTGCAGCTGCTGTATCTGGTTGACCATGCCGATGCCGGACTGGTCCCTGTTCTGCGCCCGCTGTTCCAGCAGTGCGACGCGGTCGGCAAGGCTCAGCCGCGAATCCTGCGCCAGCACCGGAAACGCGAACAGCATGGCGGACGCGATCGCGCCCGCCATGCCGATCCTGGCTGTAAAGCTGCTAGCCAGTCGCTTCATCATTACTGCGCCGTGTAGACGATCTCGACGCGGCGATTCTTGCTCCAGCAATCCTCGTTGTGCTCACGGCACACCGGCTTCTCCTTGCCGTAGCTGACCACATCGAGCTGGCTGGCCGAACCGCCGGCCGCCTGCAGCGCGCTGGACACGGCCTTGCCGCGACGCTCGCCGAGGCCCAGGTTGTACTCGCGCGTGCCGCGCTCGTCGGTGTTGCCTTCGAGACGGATGTGCGAGGTCGGACGATCCTGCAGATACTTGGCGTGGCAGGCGATGATCTTCTGGAACTCCGGCTTGATCTCGCTCTTGTCGAAATCGAAGTACACGACGCGCTGGCGCAGGCAGGCATCGGTATCGAGATCGGCGGGGGTGTACTTGCCATTGGAAACAGGAGCCTGGGGCGCCTGGGCGGCCGGCTCGGGAGCGGTCGGCTGCGGCTTGACTTCCTTCTTGCTGCAAGCGGCCGCGCCAATGCAGAGCAGGGCGACCAGGGCGACGCGAACGGTCTTATTCATGGTAACGATCCTTACGAACGGGTTGAGTTCCAAACAAACGATGACGATGACGGGACAGCTACGCCGGTGGTCCGGCTGTTATATGCCACTGTGAAAGACCGAACGTGCCGGTGACGCCGCACTTTCGCTCTGACTGGCCATGACGCGGCAAGGCGCCATGGCCGGAAACCGAAACACGCCAGGGGCGCTGTTCGGGCCCAATCCGTGGGCACCATGTTGCCGCACTTGCGCGCAACAACATGGAAAAAAATCACTGTTGCCGGTACGGGCCCCAGGAAGGTTCGCGCACATCGCCATCGGAGAGCACGAGACGCTGGCGAACCATTCCATCAGCCGATACGGCATACAACACGCCGTGAGCTCCTTCGGTAGCGGCATACAGCAGCATGCTGGCATTCGGAGCGAAACTGGGGGACTCGTCGAGTGGACCCGGCGAAAGGAACCGCACCTGATCGCCCAGACTCCTATCCATCACTGCAATACGATACACGTTCCCGTTGCCCTGCACCATCGCGATCTGCTTGCCGTCGTAGCTGACCGCGGCCTCGAGATTGGTCTGCCCCTGGAAGCTGATGCGCTGGGCCTCGCCCCCGGTCGCCGGGATCTGGTAGATCTGCGCCTGCCCCGAACGATCCGAAGTGAAATAGATGCTGTTGCCATCCGGCGCCCAGACCGGCTCGGTATCGATCGCCAGGTTGTGGGTCAGCCGGGTTTCCTTGTGCGTGGCCAGATCCAGCACGTACAGCTCGAGGTTGCCGACGTACGACAGCGCGACGGCCAGCTTGGTGCCGTCCGGCGACCACGCCGGAGAGCCGTTGATGCCCTTGGCGTGCGCCTCCACCAGCTGCCGCGAGCCGGTGGTGATGTCCTGCACATAGATCGCGGAATTGCCGCTTTCGAAGGAGACGTAGGCGATTTTCTTGCCGTCGGGCGACCACCTCGGGGTCAACAGGGACTCCCTGGAACGGGCGACCACCTGCGGGTTGTAGCCATCCGAATCGGCCACGACCAGCGAATACGTGGTGTGGTTGCCGAGGCCGACCGAGGTGATGTAGGCGATCCGGGTCCAGAAAGCGCCGCGCACGCCGGTGATCTTCTGGTAGATGATGTCGGCGATCTGGTGGGCCACGTTGCGCAGGTCGCCCACCGGGGCCGGCGGCATCTCCTGGTGCAGCAGACTCTGCTGCTTGTTGACGTCCCACAGCTCGTACTCGACCTGCACCATGCCGTTGCCGGAATCCTTGATCCGGCCCACCACGATGTAGTCCTGCTTGAGCAGGCGCCAGGTGGCGAACTTGATGTCCGACCCCTGCGCGGGGAACTCCACGATGTCGCTCCTGGCCAGCGAGCGGAACTTGCCGGAGCGGTTGAAATCGTTGCGGATCACGTCGGCGATGTCGGTCGGCAACGGCGTGCCGCCCTGCTGCGCGAACGGCACCACCACGATCGGGGTGGCGGTCTTGACGCCGCCGACGATGTCGACGTTGAGCGACTGGGCGGCTGCGGGACCGGCAAACCATCCGGCCAGCAGCAGCACGATCACGGCGAGGTTTGAGCTGAATTTGCGCATGGGCTTGATCATTGCGGCCTGAATGTGAAGGTGAGATGGCGCTGGAACACGCTTTCGAAGCCCTTGTAGGGCAAGGTCTTGGTTCGCAGCACCGCATTTTCGACCGAACGCCGGCCAGCATCGTCATAGGGGCAGCTGGAATCGACGGTTGCGCTCATCACGTCACCGCCAGGTGACTGCACGATATGGACCTCGCACGGAAGATTGGGCATGTTATCCGGACGCAGCCAATTCGGTGTGACCGCATTCTGAATGGCCGCCGTATATTCGTCGGCCAGGCTGCTGTTCGGACTGTTGTTGCCGGTCTGGCGCTGCGCGGCGGCAGGCAGATCCGGCTGGCCATTGTCCTGCGCGTTCTTCAGGTCCTCCATTTGCTGCCTGGCCTGCCTGGCCTTGCTGTCCAGTTTTTTCGTCTGTGCCGCCGCCGCGTCCATCTTGGCAAACAGTGCGTCGAGCTTCTTCTGCTTCTCCTGTTTCCGCTTGGCCGCGGCCGCATCCAGCTCGGACTGGCGCTGGCGCTCCTTCTCCTCCTGCAGTTTTTTGGCGTCCTCGGCTTTCTTTAGCGCGTCGGCGACCACCCGCTCCTGGTCCACCACGTCGGGGTGGATCGGCGGCGGCGGCAAGGTCTTTACCGGCAGTTTTATCGACGGCTGCGGGATCGGCGGCGGGGTCACCGTGGGCGGGGGCGGCACGCTGTGGGGCACGGGCCTGGCCTTGACCGCCTTGGGCGGCGGACTGCCGGTCGGGCCGATCAGGGTTGCCTCGATGACCGGGCCCTGCAGCTGCAGCGGCCGGGAACAGGTGATCGGATTCATCGACGCGGGCAGGCCCAGCGAGTTGAAGAACTGCTCGTAGCTCGAACACGGCAGCACCGCGAGGAACAGAAACCCCACGATGCCGATGTGCAGGATGGCGGAAAGAACGACCGCCTTCGGCGTCGCCTTACTTTCGTCCATTGGACGCGCTCTTGCCCTGGTCCTGCGGCTCGCCCGGCTGGCCCATCAGCCCCACCTTGGCGACGCCTGCCTGCTGCAAATCGGCCAGCACCTTGAACACGCCGCCGTAGCTGCCGCGCTCGTCGCCGCCGACCAGCACGCTGACCTCGGGGTTCACGCGCACGAACGCGCCCACCTTGGCCTTGAGCGCATCCTCGTCGACCAGCTCTTTCTTGGCGCCGCTCAGGGTGAGATAGAGCTGGCCGTCCTGCAGCACCGACACCAGCACCGGGTTTTTCTTCTGCTGCAGCGACTTGGCGTTGGCCTGCGGCAGCTGCACGTCGACGCTGGAGTTCATCATCGGCGTGGTGACCATGAAGATGATCAGCAGCACCAGCATCACGTCGATGTACGGCACGACGTTGATTTCGGATTTCAGCTTGTAGCGCTTCTGGCGGCGGTTGGCGGTTCGCATGGCGGCAATCTCGCTCAGGCCTGGTCGTCGGTCTGGATCTGCCGCTGCAGCACGGAGGAAAACTCTTCCTGGAACACGTCATAGCGCGATGCGACGCGCTCGACCTTGGTGGCATAGCGGTTGTACGCCCACTGCGCCGGAATCGCGGCGAACAGGCCCATCGCGGTGGCGATCAGCGCCTCGGAAATGTGCGGCGCCACCACCGCGATGGTCACGTCCTTCATTTCGCCCAGTCCCTGGAACGCGCCCATGATGCCCCACACGGTACCGAACAGGCCCACGTACGGGCTGATCGAACCGACATTGGCGAGGAACTCCAGATTGCGCTCGAGCAGGCCGATCTCGCGGGTGCCGGTGACCCGCATGGCACGCTCGGCACCCTCGATCACGCTGCGCACGTCGTGCGTCTTGCGCTGGCGCTGGCGGGCGAACTCGCGAAACCCCGACTCGAAGATGTTCTCGATGCCGCCATTGCCGCCGGCGCGGTTGCTGACCTCACGGAACAGCTGCGCCAGATCGCCACCGGACCAGAAGCGCTCCTCGAATTCCTCGGCGCTTTCCATCGCCGCCTTGGTCTGCGAGTACTTGCGAATGATGATCACCCACGACAGGAACGAGCCCACCAGCAACACGGCCAGCACCGCCTTCACCGGCCAGCTCGAATCCGCGATCAGCGAAAAAATGTTCAGTCCACCGTTCATTGCTTGAAGGTTCTCCGCCTGTCGGTTTGGTTGTCTCGGGACCAGCTGTCTTGGAGCAGGTTGTCTTGGGGCCGGCCGTCGTCGGGCCGGTTGTCTATGAGGCAGGCGCCGGGAACAGATCGCCCGGGATCGGCGCCGGCTGCATGCGCCGGAGGTCGACGCAGGCCACGCGCACGGTGGCACGGACCAGGTTGCCGCCGTCCGCCCGCACGATCGTCTGTGTGAACAGGATACTGGCTGCGCGCCGCTGTTTGACCTCCACCGTCACCGTCAGTTCATCATCCAGCAGGGCGGACTTGAGGAAGTCGATCTGCATGTCGCGCACCATGAACGCCAGCCCGGCGGACTGCTTGATGCGCGACTGGTCGATGCCGATCGCCCGCAGCCACTCGCTGCGGGCACGTTCCATGAAACGCAGATAGCTGGCGTGATAGACCACGCCGCCGGCGTCGGTGTCTTCCCAGTACACCCGCACCGGCCAGCTGAAGGGCTGTTCTTGCGCGGAATCAGACATCGCCGGCATCGTCGTCGAACAGATCGGCCGGCTGCGCCTGGCGCGGCGGCGGGGCCAGGCCCAGATGGCGCCATGCCCTGGCGCTGGCCATGCGGCCGCGCGCGGTGCGGATCAGGTAACCCTGCTGGATGAGGTACGGTTCGACCACGTCCTCCAGCGTGCCGCGGTCCTCGCTGAGCGCGGCCGCCAGCGACTCCACTCCGACCGGGCCGCCGTCGAAATTCTCGATGATGATGCCGAGCAGGCGCCGATCCAGCTCGTCGAATCCTTCCGGATCGATCTTCAGCATGTCCA
The DNA here is from genome assembly GCA_028873095.1 of Pseudomonadota bacterium. GTDB lineage: Bacteria > Pseudomonadota > Gammaproteobacteria > Xanthomonadales > Rhodanobacteraceae > Rhodanobacter. Next base: position 16,814 of record JAGWMU010000028.1, read on the forward strand.
GTGCCGCCTGCGCCACCGGCAGCGTGATCTCGCCATCGGCACGCACCTCCGCGTAATCGCGCACGCGGCGCAGCAGGCGGTTGGCGATCCGCGGCGTGCCGCGCGAGCGGCGGGCGATTTCCTGGGCGCCCGACGAGGCGCAGGCAATGCCCAGGATGCGCGCGGCGCGCCGCACGATCGCGGCGAGTTCGTCGACGCTGTAGAACTCCAGCCGCTGCACGATGCCGAAGCGGTCGCGCAGGGGCGCGGTGAGCATGCCGGCACGGGTGGTCGCGCCGATCAGCGTGAACGGCGGCAGGTCCAGCTTGATCGAACGGGCGGCCGGGCCCTCGCCGATCATGATGTCGATCTGGAAATCCTCCATCGCCGGATACAGCACTTCCTCGACCACCGGCGACAGGCGGTGGATCTCGTCGACGAACAGCACGTCGTTCGCCTCCAGGTTGGTCAGCAGCGCGGCCAGGTCGCCCGCACGTTCCAGCACCGGGCCGGACGTCGAGCGCACGTTGACGCCCAGCTCGTTGGCGATGACGTGGCTGAGCGTGGTCTTGCCCAGGCCCGGCGGGCCGAAGATCAGCACGTGATCCAGCGCGCCGCCGCGTTTCCTGGCCGCCTCGATGTAAATCGACAGCTGCTCGCGCACGGCCTGCTGGCCAAGGTATTCGGCCAGCCGCCGGGGGCGGATGGTGGCTTCCAGCTCGGCGTCGTCCCGTTGGGCGACCGCGGCGATGATGCGGGAGTCGGTCATGCGGGGGATTATGGAGCAGGAGAGAGGAGAGCGGAGAGCGTAGGGAGCGAAAACCCGCGAACGAGCCTTGCTTCCGCCCTTCTCTCACTTCTCACTGCTCTCCGCTCACTGCTGGCTCGTCAGATCTCCACCTGCGTGCCCAGCTCGATCAGGCGGTTGCCGGGAATCTGGAAGAATGCCGTCGCCGGCAGCGCATTGCGCGACAGGAAGGCAAACAGCTTGTCCCGCCAGAACGCCATGCCGGGGCGCCGCTTGTCCGCCACGATGGTCTCGCGCGAGAGGAAGAACGTGGTGTCCATCATGTCGAAGCCCAGCCCCGCGCCGGCGCAGCGCGACAGTGCGTGGGGGATGTTGGGATTCTCGGCGAAGCCGAAGCGCAGCTCCAGCCCGTAGAACTCCCCGCCCAGCGGCGTGATGCGCATCCGCTCGTCCGCCTCGGCCACCGGGGTTTCCAGGATATCCACCGTGAGCATCACGTTCCGCTCGTGCAGCACCTTGTTGTGCTTGAGGTTGTGCAGCAGCGCATGCGGCACCGCCTGCTGGTTTCCGGTGAGGAACACCGCCGTTCCCGGCACCCGCAGCGGCGGGTGCTCGGTGATGTTCTCGATGAACGGCACCAGCGACAGGCCGCTCTGCTTGATCTCGCGCACCACCAGCTCGCGGCCGCGGCGCCAGGTCGACATGATCACGAAGATGATCAGCCCAAGCGCCAGCGGGAACCAGCCGCCGTGCTCGACCTTGATCAGGTTCGCGCTGAAGAAGGCGATGTCCACGGTGAGGAACAGCGCGCCCACCGCGAACACCTGGAACAGGTTCCATTTCCAGTGGTAGCGCGCGACGATCAGGGCCAGCAGCGTGGTGATCACCATCGTGCCGGTCACCGCGATGCCGTAGGCCGCCGCCAGGTTCGCGGAGTGGCGGAAGCCGATCACCGCGCCGAGGATCAGCAGCAGCAGCACGCGGTTGACCCACGGCATGAAGATCTGCCCGGCCATCTCGTGCGAGGTATGCACCACCGGCATGCGCGGGAGGTAGCCGAGCTGGATCGCCTCGCGGGTCATCGAGAACGCGCCGGAGATCACCGCCTGCGAGGCGATCACCGTCGCCATGGTGGCCAGCGCGATCATCGGATACAGCAGCGGCTGCGGCACCAGCAGGTAGAACGGATTGGCCGCCGCCCTCGGGTCGCCGAGCACCAGCGCGCCCTGGCCGAAATAGTTGAGCAGCAACGCCGGCAGCACGAAGCCGAGCCAGGCCCGCCGGATCGCCCGCTTGCCGAAGTGGCCCATGTCCGCATACAGCGCCTCGGTGCCCGTCACGGTCAGCACCACCGCGCCGAGCGCGAAGAACGCCACGGCGTGATTGTGCAGGAAGAACCTCACCGCATAGACGGGATTGACCGCGACCAGCACCTGCGGATGCCGCACGATGCCGTACACGCCGAGCGAGGCGATGCTGAGGAACCACACCACGCAGATCGGCCCGAACACCGCACCGATCTTGTCGGTGCCGTGCCGTTGCAGCCAGAACAGGCCGAGGATCACCAGGAGCGTGATCGGCACCACCCATTCCTTCAGCGCCGGCGCCGCCACTTCCAGGCCCTCGACCGCCGACAGCACCGACAGCGACGGCGTGATCACCCCGTCGCCGTACATCAGCGCCGCGCCGAAAATCGCCAGCACCGCGATCAGCAGCGGCAGACGCGGGATGCCGCGCACGCTGCGCTGGGCCAGCGCCATCAGCGCCATGATGCCGCCCTCGCCCTTGTTGTCGGCGCGCAGGATGAACAGCATGTACTTCACCGTCACCACGATGATCAGCGCCCAGAACATCAGGCTCAGGCCGCCCAGCACGTTCACCGCCTCGGGCCTGATGCCGGGTTCGGCGAGCACGGTCTGCATGGTGTACAGCGGACTGGTGCCGATGTCGCCGTACACCACGCCGACCGCACCGAGCGTGAGCCGGAACAGGCGCTGCCGGGTTTCCGCCGAGGGTTCGGCATGCGTCAGGGCGTTTCCCATGATTATTTTCCCAATGCGGCGCGCAGCGCCTTGCGGATGATGGCTTCGGCGTCGTCGCCGCCGGCGGCGGCTTTCTGCACCAGCCGCGTCGCCTCGGCCTGCTTGTAGCCGAGCTGCAGCAGGGCCACCGTGGCCTCGCCGGCCGGATCGAGCGGCGCACCGCCGTGCGCGAGGGCACCGGGCAGGCTCACTCCCGGCGCGTCCAGCCGGTCGCGCAGTTCCACCACGATGCGTTCGGCGGTCTTCTTGCCGATGCCGGGAATCCGGGTCAGTGCAACCACGTCGCCGGCCTGCACCAGTCGTGCGAAGTCGTTGACGGACACGCCGGAAAGCACCGCCAGCGCGATCTTCGCGCCGATGCCGCTGACCTTGAGCAGGTTGCGGAACAGCGCGCGCTCGGCTTCGTGCAGGAACCCGTAGAGCGCCACGCCGTCTTCCTTCACCGCGTAATGGGTGAGCAGGATCACTTCCTTGCCGACCCCCGGCAGGTCGTAGATCGTCGACATCGGCGCTTCGAGTTCGTAGCCGACGCCGCCCACCTCCACCAGCAGCCGGGGCGGCTGCCTGGAAATGAGGGTGCCACGCAGCCGGCCGATCATCGGCGGCGCCTCCAGGCGGTGCGTGGAATGCCGGCGCGCGCCAGGCTGGCACGGGTATGCGCGTGGGCCACCGCGATCGCCAGGGCGTCGGCCGCGTCGGCCTGCAGCGGCCCTTTCAGCCCCAGCAGGATGCCGATCATGTGCTGCACCTGAACCTTGTCGCTGCGCCCGCTGCCCACCACGGCCTGCTTCACTTCGGTTGCGGCATATTCGTGCACCACGATCCCCTGACTGACCACCGCGCAGATTGCGGCGCCTCGTGCCTGCCCCAGCTTCAGCGCGGAATCGGGATTGCGCGCCATGAACACGCGCTCGATCCCGCACTCGGTCGGCCGATGCGCGGCGATGATGCCACACAGCTCGTCGAAGATGCGCTTCAGGCGCAATGGAAAGCTGGCTTCGCCGGCCACCGCCAGCGCGCCGTGGAAGACGTGCACGAGCCGGCCGGCGTCGTCGACGTCGATGATGCCGACGCCGGTGCGCTGGCTGCCCGGGTCGATGCCGATGATCCGCATGGCGTCAACGGGACTCGGTTCCCGGCCGCAGGCCAGCCGCCCCGCTCACGGCCCTGCCGCTGGCAGCAGCGCGTTGTGGTAGATCTCGTGCACGTCGTCGAGTTCTTCGAGCCAGTCGATCAGATCGAGCAGGGTTTCCTGCGCCTCGGCGGGAATCGCCGTGCGGTTTGCCGGCCGCATCACCACTTCCGCCCGCGCGGGTTTGAGGCCGGCGTCGGCCAGCGCCCGGCTCAGCGCATCGAAGTGCTCCGGCATGCACAGCACGCTGCTCTCGCCCGCCTCGTTCACCACGTCGTCGGCACCGGCCTCCAGCGCAGCCTCGAGGATCTTTTCCTCCAGCGCCGCGTCGCCGGCCGTATCGAACACCAGCTCGCCGCAGCGGTTGAACTGGAACGCCACCGAGCCGCTGGTGCCCAGGTTGCCGCCATGCTTGGTCAGGGCGTGGCGCACGTCGGCGACGGTACGCACCGGGTTGTCGGTGACGCAGTCGATGATCAGCGCGACACCGGCCGGGCCGTAGCCTTCGTAGCGCAGCTCCTGCATGTCGGCGCCGCCGTCGGCACCGGAACCGCGCTTGATCGCGCGATCGATGGTGTCGCGGGTCATGTTTGCCGACAACGCCTTTTCCACCGCGGAGCGCAGCCGCGGATTTGCGGCCGGATCGGCCACGCCGGAGCGGGTCGCCACGGTGATCTCGCGAATCAGTTTGGTGAACACCTTGGCGCGCTTGGCGTCTTCGGCATTCTTGCGACCTTCGATGGACGGCCCTCTTCCCATGACAATGCCTGCACTGTGACAAAGATGAACGAACCGGGAATTTTACCCGATTTCGACCCCAGTGCCGGCCGGCAGCGCGCGGCCCGATTGCCGCAGGGTCGACGGCCGGATCAACCGGCGTGCGCGAAATGCCCGTGGCGCAGGAACTGCGCCGTCCGCCGCGCCACTTCCGGCGAAAACAGCAGACCGGTGTGGTTCGCCTCGACCACGCAATGGTCGGCCAGGCCCGGCAGCCGGGTCTCCTCGACCGCCACGGTGCCGTCATGCTCGCCCTCGAAATGGCCCAGCACGGCGCCCAGGCCCAGCGGCATGCGGCCGGCGATCATGCCCACTTCGCGCGGTCCGTCCCAGCGCGCGAAACCCTGCTGCAGCAATTCGTGGTTGTGCCCCAGCAGGACTTCGCTGCCGCGCCCCCAGCCGGCGAAGCCGCGCGCCGCCGCGCTGCCCTTCAGCGGCGAACCGAGGCAGACGATGCGCCCGGGCGGCAATTCATCCGCATCGCGGCAGGCGCGCAGCGCCAGCAGGCCGCCGAGGCTGTGGCCGACCAGATGCACCGCATCGGCTTCCGCCGCCAACGCGGTCATGCTCGTCCGCAGCCGGTCCAGGATGCTTTGCTGGGTGGCCGCGACGCTCATGTAGTCGAACCGGTGCACGCGGAAGCCCGCCTCGACCAGCCGCCGATGCAGCATCGCCAGCGCGAAGCCGCGCATCCACAGGCCGTGCAGCAGGACGACGTGGTCGGACATGGCTCAGGGCAGCTCCGGAAACGGGTAACGGGGAACCCGGAACGGGGGACGTGCGTCCGCCTGCCGGCCCGGATGCCGCCTTTCCGTCCATGCCTGCTGGCCGCGCGGGACCGGAGCCACGGGCGCCTACCGTCCCCCGGTCCCCGGCCCCGGTTCCCCGCCCGCGACCGCCACGTGCAGCTCCTTCAGCTGTGCCGGGGCGACTGCCGAAGGGGCGTCGGTCATCAGGCACTGCGCACTGGTGGTCTTGGGGAAGGCGATCACGTCGCGGATCGACTCGGTGCCGGCCATCAGGGCCGCGATGCGGTCGATGCCGAACGCCAGTCCGCCATGCGGCGGCGCGCCGAACTTCAGCGCCTTGAGCAGGAAGCCGAACTTCATCTCGGCCTCCTCGGCGCCGATGCCGAGCAGGTCGAACACCGTGCTCTGCATCTCCGGCCGGTGGATGCGGATCGAGCCGCCGCCGATCTCGTTGCCGTTCAGCACCATGTCGTAGCCGCGGCTCACCGCGTTGTGCGGATCGGCGCGCAGCTGCGCGGCATCGTCCACCTTGGGCGCGGTGAACGGGTGATGCAGGGCCACGAAGCGCTGCGCCTCGGCGTCGTATTCGAACCTCGGGAAGTCGGTGACCCACAGCGGCTTCCAGCCGTCCTCGACCAGGCCGCGATCCTTGCCCACCTT
>JAGWMU010000213.1 GCA_028873095.1 Pseudomonadota bacterium
GACGGTAATAGTCGATCGCCGAAAGCCCCTCGCCCTTCACTTTCGCCACTTCCTGTGCGCGGTTGGCGCGCTCGGAAATCAGCTGCTGGATCTGCCGATCGATGCTGTCGATGCGTTCGCGCATTTCGTTCAGCGGGCTCTTGGGATCAGTCATGCCGTGGCCTGGAAGTAAAGAAGTCCAAATGATGGATATGCATCTTGCCGGAAAACGCGCCGAATGACGAATCAGCCATGCCGGCGGGAGAAATCCCGCATGAATTCCGTCAGCGCCTGGACCGCCTCCAGCGGCACCGCGTTGTAGAGCGAGGCACGCATCCCGCCCAGCGCCTTGTGGCCCTTCAGTGCGAGCAGGCCGGCGGCCTCCGATTCCCGCACGAACACCGCGTCCAGCGCGCCGTCGTGCAGGGTGAACGGGACGTTCATGCGCGATCGCGCGGCAGGATCGACCGGGTTGCGGTAGTAGCCGCCCGATCCGTCGATGGCCTGGTACAGCAGCCCGGCCTTGGCCTGGTTGCGCTCGCCCATCGCGACCAGCCCGCCCTGCGCCAGCAGCCACTGGAAGGTCAGCCCGGCCAGGTACCAGCCCCAGGTGTTGGGGGTGTTGAGCATGGAGTCGTGCGCGGCATGTTCGGCAAGGCGGAAGATCCGCGCCATCGGCCGGGTCGCCCGCTGCAACAGGTCGCGGCGGATGATCATGACCAGCAGGCCGGATGGACCGATGTTTTTCTGCGCGCCTGCGTAGATCAGGCCGAAGCGCGACACGTCCAGCGGCTCGGACAGGATGTTCGACGACATGTCCGCCACCAGCGGCACCGCGCCGACGTCGGGAATCTCGCGAAACTCCACCCCGTGTATCGTCTCGTTCGGCGTGTAGTGCACATAAGCTGCCTGCGGGTCGAGCCGCCAGCTGTCGCGCGAGGGCAGGCGCCGGTAATCGTCGGCCCGGCCGCTGGCCGCCACGTTGACCCGCACATACGGGGCCGCCTCGCTGATGGCCTTGGCGCTCCAGTGACCGCTGTCGACGTAATCGGCGCTGCCGCCCTCGTCGGCGAGGTTCATCGGGATCTGTGCGAACTGCTGGGTGGCGCCGCCCTGCAGAAACAGCACGGCGTAATCGGCGGGGACCGCCAGCAGTGCGCGCAGGTCGGCCTCGGCCTGCGCCGCCATCTCGATGAACCGCTTGCCGCGATGGGATTGTTCCATCACCGACGCACCGCTGCCGTTCCATTCCAGCAATTCGCGTTGCGCGCGCTCGAGTACGGACTGCGGCATCGCCGCCGGACCGGCGCTGAAATTCCAGACTCTGCTCACCTGCTGTTGCACCTTGTCGATAGTATTCCGCGCATTATGGCGCGGCGCAGCATGGCGCGGTCAACTCCGGGCATGTCCCGGGCATGGCCTGCCCGGGTCGATCAGAATCGAATCAGCAGCACCAGCGCAATCCCGAACGCCAGCACGGCCGCGGTGGCGATCAGCCACCACACTTCACCGGGCGGGCCAGCCGCCGCCTCCGGAAGCCGCTGCGGCAGCGGTTCGGACCGCGCCATTCCCGGTTCCGGCTCCATCCCCGGCGCATCCACCACGAACCGGTGCATGGCCAGGCCGATCTGATCGCCGGGCCGCAACGCCACCCGTTCCACGGCGACCCCGTTGACCCGCAACGGGTGGCGCGTGGCCGATTGCACGGCTTCAAGCAGCAAGCTGCCGTCCTGCCAGGAGACGCGCAACGCAGCGACCTCGCCCTGCGGCAATTCCAGCGGGCAGCGCCCCTGCGGACCGAGTTCGAGGATGTCGTGCAACGGCAGCACCCGACCGGACAGCGGGCCGGCCACGGCGCGCAGGGCGACGGTGCAGCGACCATGCTCCGGCACGTTCGGCACGGGTCTCAGTGCCGGGTCCCGGTCGTCGCGCAGCAGCAGGCGGCAATCGCCCACACTGATCACATCGCCCGCGCGCAGCAATGCCCATTCGCGCACCGGCCGTGCATTGACGTAGATGCGGACGGCGGCAGGCAGCAACTGCAGCACCCAGCCGCGACGATCCTGCTGGATCCGCAAATGCCGGGCCGCCGCCTGGTCGACAGCCAGCACCAGATCATTGTCCGGCGCGCTGCCGATGCTCAGCTGCGCCTGCTCCCAGAGAAAATCTTCACGGGCTGCATTGAGAAATTCGATACGCATGGATGACCCCGGCGGTGGACCGCGAAACTCTAGCAGCCTGCCGCACCCCGGCACATGACTGGCATTAAGATGTCCGGTTTACGCCGGAACCACGCCATGCCGAGCATCGACATTCGCCGCCCGCACCAGCTTTCGACCGCCGCCGCCCGTGCCGTGGTCGAGCGGGTAGCCGCGCGCATGCAGGAGAAATTCGGCATGGCGGGCCAGTGGCATGGCGACACCCTGCGCTTTTCCCGGCCCGGCGCAAGCGGCACGATCGCCGTCCACGGCGACGCCATCCAGGTCCAGGTGCAGCTGGGAATGCTGCTGACACCGCTGAAAGGCATGATCGAGCAGGAAATCCGGCGCAAGCTGGATGAGCATTTCTCCTGAGCGAATGTTCGGGAATTCTTCAACCTGGCGCCTATTCATGGCATAATCGATGGCTTACGCAGCCATGACGGCTGCGCGTGACCCCCGGAACACATGGCCAAAGACGACGTCATCGAAATGGAAGGCACGGTCCAGGAGACCTTGCCCAACACCATGTTTCGCGTACAGCTGGAGAACGGGCACGTCGTCATCGCCCATATTTCAGGCCGCATGCGCAAGCACTACATCCGCATACTCACGGGCGACAAGGTCAAGATCGAGATGACCCCGTACGACCTGAGCAAGGGACGCATCACCTACCGCATGAAGTAAAAGCAGTCGGCGCGTTCACGACGAAAAGGCCGCGCCATGCGCGGCCTTTTTTGCGTTTCGTGGAGCGGGGCCGGCAACCTCGCTGCCGAAGCCACCGGCGACACCGGGGCCAGCCGGCGCCACCTCCGGCAGCGCGCTACTCGACCACGGCCGGCAGCGTTTCAACGGCCTCGCAGTCCACCCGCAACTCGCCGTCGCGCACGCTCAGGCGGACCTGGCCGCCCCCGGACAGCTTGCCGAACAGCAGCTCGTCGGCCAGCGCGCGCTTGACCTTCTCCTGGATCACCCGCGCCATCGGCCGGGCCCCCATCTGCGGATCGAAGCCATGCTCGGCCAGCCAGCCGCGCGCATCGCTGCCGACATCCAGGCTCACGCGCTTCTCGGTCAGCTGGCTCTCCAGTTCGATCAGGAACTTGTCGACCACGCGCAGGATGTGCTCGAAATCGAGCGCGCTGAACTGGATGATCGCGTCGAGCCGGTTGCGGAACTCCGGCGTGAAGGTGCGACGGATCACTTCCATCGCGTCCGAATCGTGCTTCTGCTCGACGAACCCGATGCTGCGGCGAGAGGCCAGCGCCGCGCCCGCATTGGTGGTCATCACCAGCACCACGTTCTTGAAGTTGGCCTCGCGGCCATTGGTGTCGGTCAGCACGCCGCGGTCCATCACCTGCAGCAGGATGTTGAACACATCCGGATGCGCCTTCTCGATCTCGTCCAGCAGCAATACCGCGTGCGGGTGCTTGGTCACCGCCTCGGTCAGCAGGCCGCCCTGGTCGAAGCCGACGTAGCCCGGGGGCGCGCCGACCAGCCGCGACACCGAGTGGCCCTCCATGTATTCGGACATGTCGAAGCGGATCATCTCGATGCCCAGCTGCATCGCCAGCTGCTTGGTCACCTCGGTCTTGCCGACGCCCGTCGGACCCGCGAGCAGGAAGCAACCGATCGGCTTGGACGGATCGGCCAGGCCCGAGCGGGCCATCTTGATCGACGCGGCCAGCGCCTCGATCGCCGGATCCTGGCCGAACACGACCATTTTCAGGTTGCGCTCGAGGTTGCGCAGCACGTCGCGATCCGAGGCGGACACCTGCTTGGCCGGAATCCGCGCCATCTTGGCGATGATGTACTCGACCTCGGTCACGCCGACCGTCCCGGTGCGCTGATCTTCCGGCAGCAGGCGCTGCCGCGCACCGGCCTCGTCGATCACGTCGATCGCCTTGTCCGGCAGCAGCCGGTCGGGGATGTGCTTG
>JAGWMU010000029.1 GCA_028873095.1 Pseudomonadota bacterium
GCAGCTCGATGTCCGCATTGCCAAGATCAAGGATCTCGAAACGGTGCGCGAGCACCTGCTGGCCCGCAAGCAGATCATCGAGAAACTGCAGTCGGACCGCTCGCAGATGGTGCACCTGTTCGATGAGCTGGTGAAGACGATTCCCAGCAGCGTGCGCCTGACCGGCCTGAAACAGTCCGGCCAATCGATGTCGCTCGATGGCGTGGCGCAGTCCAACGCCAGCGTGGCCGAATACATGCGCAACATCGAGGCTTCGCCGTGGATGGGCCATGCCGACCTGAGAAAGACCGAAAACACCCACAATGCCGGCCGCATGCCGTACAGCTTCGGCCTGAACGTGACCCTGAGCCAGCCCAAGCAGGACGAAAAACCCGCCGCTGACGCATCGCCGGCCGCCGGGGCCGCCGCGCCGGCCCTGCCCTCCGCAGCGCAAGGCAACCAGCCGCAGGCCAAGCCTGCGAGTGCGCCAGCCATGGGAGGAGCCAGGTCATGAAGTTCCTCGACGACATTCGCAATCTCGATCGCAACAATGTCGGCGGCTGGCCGCAGTCGGTCAAGCTGTTCTTCCTCGCGCTGCTGTTCGCTGTCGTCGTGCTGCTGGGCTGGTATTTCTACATCAGCGACCAGCAGGACAGCCTGACCACCCTGGCGGGCAAGGAGGATCAGCTCAAGCAGGAGTTCGTGACCAAGCAGGCCAAGGCCGTCAATCTGGAGGCGCTGCAAAAGCAGCTCGACGAGATGCAGGACATGCTGCGCCAGCTGCTGCGCCAGCTTCCGAGCAAGACGGAGATGCCCGAGCTGCTGGTCGACATCTCGCAGACCGCCTTGTCCGCGGGGCTGGAAACCGAGCTGTTCGAGCCCGGCCCGGAAACGCCCAAGGATTTCTACGCCGAAAAGCCGATCACCCTGCGGATGACAGGCACCTACCACCAGTTCGGTGCGTTCATCAGCGGCGTGGCTTCGTTGCCGCGGGTGGTCATCCTGACCCTGCACGATGTTTCGTTGACGCCGGTGGCGACCGCCAAGGACGGTTCTCCCGTGAACGGCCAACTCGTGCTGCAGGGCACGGTGAAAACCTACCGTTACCTGGACGACGAGGAAAGCACGACGCGGGGCAAGACTCCAGGCAAAGCCGCGGCGGGGGGGCGGAAATGAACAAGTTTGCTGCCATCAAACCGGCCCGCGCGGTCCGGATATCGCTGATGCTGGGGGCCGCGCTGGTCCTGGGCGGCTGCACCCGCGGCATGTCGGATCTGCGCAACTGGGTGGCTCAGGAAAAGGCCAAGCGGGGCGCTCCGATCCAGCCGTTGCCGGTGATCAAGACATTCGAAACCTTCAAGTACAACGATCAGGACAAGCGCGATCCGTTCAGTGCGAGCGCCGCCGAATTGCAGCCCAGCGACGCCGGCAACGGTCCGCGGCCGGACGCCAATCGGGCCAAGCAGCCACTGGAAATGTTCGCGCTGGACAGCTTGAAAATGGTCGGCACCGTCGGTACCGGCGCCAACATGGAAGTACTGATCAAGGATCCCGGTGGCGTGATCCATCGTGTCCACCGTGGCGATTACATGGGTCAGAACTACGGGCACGTCACCGCGATCAGCGAGGACCACATAGACCTGGTCGAGTTGATATCCAACGGTAGTGGTGGCTGGATGGAACGTCCGGCCAGCATCGCGCTCACCGAGAAATAGGTAGACAGGGGCTGATGTAATGAGCAACCAATTTCAATCCGTTCGGGGCCGTGTCATGCGCCATGCGAGCCGTTACATCCTTGTGGGCCTGCTGCTGCTTGCCGGTGCGGGCTGGGCCAGTGCCGCGATGGCAGCCAGTTCGACGCTGAAGGACATCCGCTACGTCACGTTGCCCGGCGGCAACGTCGAGCTGCACATGGACTTCGCCAACGGCCCGGTACCGCAGCCGACGATCTTCACCACCAGCAATCCGCCGCGCATCGCCGTCGATTTCGCCGATACCGTCAATGCGGCCGCGCGCCACCAGGAGATCGGCAAGGGCTCGACGTCCGGCGTGTCCGCGGTGTCCGCCGGCGGTCGCACGCGGGTGGTGGTCGAGCTGATGCGCGAGTCGAGCTACCGTTCGCGGATCGAAGGCAACAGCCTGGTGCTGACCGTCAACAACGGCACCTTTGACCAGTCCGTCACCACGGCGGCAGCCACCGATCCCTCCAAGGCATTGCCTTCGTCGATGAATGGCCCGGCCATTTCCAACATCGATTTCCGCCGCGGCCCGAATGGCGAAGGCCGGGTGCTGATCAGCTTCAGCGGCAGCGGCGCGAATGCCCAGATGACGCGCAAGGACGACCAGATACAGGTGCACATCGACCACGCCAACCTGCCCGCCAGGCTGGCCCAGCGCCTGGATACGCTGGACTTCGCCACGCCGGTGCAATCCATCGTGACGCACGCCGGCATCGGCGGCGGCGCCGATATGGAAATCGCGATCAAGGGCGATGTCGTGACCTCGTCCTACCAGACCCCTGACCAGTACGTGGTCGAAGTGGCGCCGAAGAAGACCGAGAGCAGGATCGACAAGCTGGCCAAGCTGGCCCAGGGGCCGACTTACACCGGCAAGCGGGTCACCTTCAATTTCCAGGACATCCCGGTGCGCTCGGCATTGCAGTTGATCGCCGATATCTCCGGGCTCAACCTGGTCGCCTCGGACAGCGTCGGCGGCAGCGTCACGCTGCGCCTGGTCAACGTGCCGTGGGACCAGGCGCTGGACGTGATCCTGCGCGCCAAGGGCCTGGACAAGCGGCGCAACGGCAACGTGATCTGGGTCGCGCCGCAGGCCGAGCTGGCCAAGTACGAGGAGGATGTCGCCAGCGCCAAGCTGAAGGAGCAGGATACCGCCGAGCTGGTCACCGACTACATTCCGATCAGCTACGGCAAGGCCTCGGACATCGCCAAGCTGCTGACCAGCGGCAGCCTGCAGGGCGGCGGCGGCAGCGGCGGCGCCAACGCGTCCCGCGGCTTCCTCTCGCCGCGCGGCAGCGTCTCCTTCGACGAACGCACCAACACGCTGCTGCTCAACGACACGCCGGAGAAGATCAAGCAGATACGCGCGCTGATCGCGGTGCTGGACAAGCCGGTGCAGCAGGTGCTGATCGAGTCGCGCATCGTGATCGCCACCGACAACTTCACCCGCGAGCTGGGGGCGAAGTTCGGCATCAGCGGGCGGGTCAACAATACGCAGTCCCAGAACGCTATTACGGCTCTGAATCCTGCAACGGGCCTCCCTGCTGGCCTGGGCGGAGGCAATGTGGTGTCGATCGGCGGGCACGACACCGGCAACGGCACCACCGGCGGCGGACTCAACGTCAACCTGCCTCCCAGCAACGCGGCCGGAAGTTTCGGCCTGGCCATCCTGGGCGCCAACTACGCGCTCGATCTGGAGCTTGCCGCGGCGCAGACCGAGGGCACCGGCGAGGTCATTTCCAGCCCGCGGGTGATCACCGCCAACCAGCAGGAAGCGGTGATTCGCCAGGGCCAGGAGATCGGCTACGTCACGTACCAGAACGGCGGCGCCGCCGGCGGCGCGCCCACGGCATCGGTGCAGTTCAAGGACGCCGTGCTGGAACTCAAGGTGACGCCCACGATCACGGCCGACAACCGCGTCTACCTCGCGATCAACGTCAAGAAGGATGCGCTGGCCGCGTTCATCGACACGCCCAATGGCAAGGTGCCGCAGATCGACACGCGCGAGATCAACACCTCGGTGCTGGTGGACAACGGGCAGACCGTGGTGCTCGGCGGCATCTACGAGGTCAACAAGTCCAATACGGTGACCAAGGTGCCCGGGCTGGGCGACATTCCCGGCATCGGCGTGTTGTTCCGCAATACCGCGCGCAACAACACCAAGGCCGAGCTGCTGATCTTCGTGACGCCGCGGATCCTCAGCGACACGTTGCAGTAGGTTTCGTCGCGGGAAAGATCTAAAGAGGCGGCTTCGGCCGCCTCTTTGGTTTCAAAAGTGCGGCTCTGTAGGAGCGCACCCTGTGCGCGAAAGCTTTTTGTCGGCTTCCGGACAAAAGCATTCGCGCACAGGGTGCGCTCCTACGGTAGGGTGGCGGGGGCGGATTATCCGGGCCACCTGCGCGATTGCGCATGCAGGGCCGTGGATGGGCCGATTAAACTTCCGGCGCCGATGATGGTCTGACTGGCACTGCGGAATCCGGCCGGCGGTCGCGCCATCCCGGAATCCGCGTCACCACGTCGCGAACGGAAACCGATCATGGACATGCCCGAAGCCCAACCCCAGAGCCGTCTCCAGCAAGCCTTCGCACAATTGCGCGCGGATCTGCAGCGTTGCATCATCGGCCAGCCACATCTGATCGACTGCCTGCTGATTGCGTTGCTGGCCGATGGCCACCTGCTGGTCGAGGGCGCGCCCGGCCTGGCCAAGACCACGGCGGTAAAGGCACTGGCCGCACGCATCAAGGCGGATTTCCATCGGGTGCAGTTCACCCCCGACCTGTTGCCCGCCGACCTCACCGGCACCGATGTGTTCCGTCCGCAAACCGGCAGCTTCGAGTTCGAGCGCGGTCCGCTGTTCCACAACATCGTGCTGGCCGACGAGATCAACCGCGCGCCGGCCAAGGTGCAGTCGGCGTTGCTGGAGGCGATGGCCGAGCAGCAGATCACGGTCGGCCGCAGCACCCGGCGCCTGCCCGACCTGTTCATGGTGATGGCGACGCAGAATCCGATCGAGCAGGAGGGCACGTTCAGGCTGCCGGAGGCCCAGCTCGACCGCTTCCTGATGCACGTGACGATCGGATACCCCGATGCCGTGGCCGAGTTGGCGATCCTGCGACTGGCGCGCGAGCAGGCGGACCAGCGGGCGCACCCGTCGGCCGCGGCACCCGCACTGCTGAGCCAGGACGACGTGTTCGCCGCGCGCGATGCGGCGATGGCGGTGCACATGGCGCCGGCGCTGGAGGAATACCTGACCCAGCTGGTGCTGGCCACCCGCGAGGCGGGCCGTTACGGAGCGGAATTGAAGCGCTGGATCGCCTGGGGCGGCAGCCCGCGCGCCACCATCGCGCTGGACCGCTGCGCGCGCGCACAGGCCTGGCTGGCCGGGCGCGACTACGTGCTGCCCGAGGACGTGCACGGCATCGTGCACGAAGTGTTGCGGCACCGGGTGCTGCTCAGCTACGAGGCGGAGGCCGAGGCCGTGCGGCCCGACCAGGTCATCGACCGCTTGCTGGATCTCGTGCCGCTGCCGTGAACGCCGTCCTGCCACATCGCGCCGACGGCGACGGCCGCAGCCGCGTCTCGCTGGTCGAACTGATCGCGCTGCGCGCCCGCGTGGTGCGTGCCCGCATGGCCGCGTTGCCCAGCCGGGCCATGCGCAGCGGACAGCAGTCCAGCCGTCTTTACGGCCGCGGCATGGACTACGCCGAGTCGCGCGTGTATCAGGCCGGCGACGACGTGCGCCGCCTCGACTGGCGGCTCACCGCGCGCAGCGGAAGGCTGCACACCAAGCTGTTCCAGGAGGATCGCGAAGGCAGTCTGCTGATCCTGCTCGATACCCATGCCAGCATGCGGTTCGGTACGCGGTTGCGGTTCAAGTCGGTGCAGGCGGCCCGCGCGGCGGCGTACGCCGCCTGGTATGCGGTTCGCGCGGGCGAGCGGGTCGGCGTGATGGCTTTCGGCCACGCCGACCAGCTGCTGCGCCCGCAGTCCGGCGCGCACGGTGCGCTGGCCGTCTGCGGGGCGTTGGCCGACTGGGATGCGCCGCTGACATCCGGCAAGGCCGGGCCGGACAAGATCGAGCCGCTTGCCGATGCGTTGACGCGCATGGGACGCCTGCTGCATGGCGCGAGCCGGGTGCTGCTGATCAGCGACGGCTTCAGCTGCGACGCCCGGGCGCGCCAGCCGCTGCTCGACATCGCCCGGCGCGCCGGCGTCGGCGTGCTGGTGGTGGCCGATGCGCTGGAACTGGCGCTGGTGCCGCCGGGCCGCTACCCGCTGGAGCACGCCGGCGAGCGCAACGAGGTGATGCTGCAGTCCGAGCGCCAGCGGCGCGAGTTCCAGCGTGCGCTCGGCACCGGTCCGGCCCGACTCGGCGAACTGGCGCAGGCGCTGGGCCTGCGCTGGCGCGGCATCGACACCGCGGCGGATCCGTTCGAGGCGGTGGCGGGCCTGCTCGGTGCCGCGAGGCCGGCGCGATGATCGCGTCCGTGCCGCCGCCGGCGTCGGCCGCCGCGTCGCAGGGCCCGGTCCTGCGCGATATTCATCTGCCTCCCGACCCGTCATGGTGGCCGCCGGCTCCCGGCTGGTGGGTGCTGGGCGCGCTGTCGCTGCTGGCACTGCTGGCTGTCGCATGGCTGTGGCGACGGCATCGGCGGACGCAGCGGCAACGCCGGCACGTGCTGGCCGAACTGGATCGGCTGCTGCGCCAGCATCGATGCGACGACGATCAGGCCGCGCTGGCGAGCGGCCTGCATCAACTGTTGCGACGGGTGGCGCGCAGGCACGATGCGACGGCTGCGCAGCAGCGCGGCGAAGCCTGGCGACGGACGCTGGCACGGGTGCCGGTCGATGCGGCGACGCTGCAGCGGTTGCTGGCGCTGGATCAGGCGATCTACCGCGCGCCGGCAACGTTCGATCATGCCGCGGCGTCGTCGGCGGTGCGGCAATGGCTGCGCCTGGCGCTGCAGCCGCGCAAATGGAAGCCGCTGGCGCAGGAGTCCGCCGATGCCTGAATTCGCGTGGCCGTGGGTCGTCGTGCTGCTGCCGCTGCCGTGGTTGCTGCGTCGCTGGCTGAAGCCGGCGGTACCGGGGCAGGCCCTGCATCTGCCGCAACCGGGCCTGCAGCTGGCCGCGGTCGGCCGCGAGGCGGGCCACGGCATCGCGTCGTGGTTGTCGATACTGGCATGGCTGTGCCTGCTGGCGGCCGCGGCGCGGCCGCAATGGGTGGGTCCGCCGCAGGCACAGCAGCGCAGCGGCCGGGGGATGATGCTGGCGGTGGATCTGTCCGGCAGCATGCACACCGACGACATGCAGCTGGCCGGTCAGCCGGTCAGCCGCTTCGGCGCGGTCGAGGCGATCGCCGGCGACTTCATCGACCGGCGTCGCGGCGACGAGATGGGTCTGGTCCTGTTCGGCAGCCAGGCTTTCCTGGTGACGCCGCTGACCTACGACCTGTCGGCGGTGCGGGCGCAACTGCAGGGCGCGGCGGTGGGTCTGGCCGGCACCGAAACGGCGATCGGCGACGCGATCGCGGTGGCGGTGAAGCGGCTGTCGGCGATGCCGAAGCAGGCGCGCGTGCTGATCCTGCTGACCGACGGCGTCAACAACGCCGGCAGCATTTCGCCGCGCGAGGCGGCACGGGCGGCCAAGGCGGCCGGCGTGCGCATCTACACCATCGGCATCGGCGCCACGCGGATGCGCGTGCCGGGGTTCTTCGGCAGCCAGCTGGTCAATCCTTCGGCGGATCTGGATGCGAACATGCTCACCCGCATCGCCACGGAAACCGGCGGGCGCTTCTTCCGCGCCACCGACAGCGGCGAGCTGGCCGCCGCCTATCGTGCGATCGATGCGCTGGAGCCGATGCCGCAGCAGGGCCCGACCTTGCGGCCGCGGCATGAACTGTTCCGCTGGCCGCTGGCTGCCGCGCTGGTGCTGATCCTGCTGCTAGGAGCCCGTCGATTCGGACCCCGGCGGGAGCCGTCGACATGAACCAGGCCATCGCGCAGTTCCATTTCCTGCAGCCGTGGTGGCTGGTGATGCTGGCGTTGCTGCCGGTGTGGTGGTGGCTGGGCACGCGGCGCAGCGGGGCGCAGGCGGAGTTGTCGCGGTTGGTCGATGCCGAACTGCTGCCGCATCTGCTGCACGGGAAAGCCGGCAGTCGCCGCCTGCCGGCGGCGCTGTTCCTGCTGGGCTGGACGCTGTCGGCACTGGCGCTGGCGGGCCCGAGCTGGAAGCGCATCGCGCAACCGTGGTTCGCCAGCCGCGCGGCGCAAGTGGTGGCCGTCTCGCTGTCGCGGCACATGCTGGCGCGCGACGTGGCGCCGGACCGGCTCGACCGTGCGATCTACAAGGCGCACGATCTGCTGGACGGCAATCGCGACGGTCTCAATGGCTTGATCGGTTACGCCGGCGAAGCCTTCGTGGTGGCGCCGTTGACCTCCGACGCGAACAGCCTGCGCGATCTGCTCGATGCGATGGCGCCCGACACCATGCCGGTGGACGGCAACGATGCCGCGCGGGCGATCCGGCGCGGCATGGCGCTGATCCACGATGCCGGCGTCAAGGGCGGTTCGCTGGTGCTGATCACCGACCAGGCGGACCGCTCCGCGGTCGCCGCCGCGCGCACGGCTGCCGCCGCTGGCGTGCGGGTATCGGTGCTGGGCGTGGGCACGCCGCAGGGCGGCCCGATCCCGCAGGCCGACGGCGGCTTTCTGCACGACGCGCAGGGGCACATGGTGCTGGCGGGGCGCGATGATGCCGAACTGGCCGCCGTGGCCGCCGCCGGCGGCGGCCGCTACGTGCCGATGACCGCCGATCACCGCGATGTCGATGCACTGCAGGCGCAGTTGCGCACCGGCCCGGCCACTGCGGTGAAAGGGCCGGTGAACGAGCAATGGCAGGACTGCGGGCCGTGGCTGCTGCTGCCCCTGCTGTTGCTGGTGGCCGCGGCTTTCCGTCGTGGCTGGCTGCTGCTGATGGCGCTGGTTCTGTTGCCGGCCCTGCCCGGGCGCGCCGATGCGATGAGCTGGAACGACCTGTGGCGACGGCCAGACCAGCAGGCCGCGCAGGCCCTGCGGCACGGCCAGGCAAAGCAGGCGCAGCAGCTGGCACGCGACCCGGCGTTGCGCGGTGCGGCGGACTATCGCGTGGGCGACTATGCCGCGGCGGCGCAAGTCCTGCGGCAGGTTCCCGGCACCGATGCCGCCTACAACCTGGGCAATGCGCTGGCCCGGCAGGGTCGATACAAGCCGGCCATCCAGGCCTACGACAAGGCATTGAAACTCGACCCGGGCAACGCCGACGCGATCGCCAACCGCAAGGCGGTCGAGGACTGGTTGCGCCGGCAGCAACAACAGCAACAGCAACAGCAACAGCAACAGCAACAGCAACAGCAACAGCAACAGCAACAGCCCAAGCAGGGGCAATCGAAGCAGCAAAAGCAGCAGGGCAAGGGTGGCGGCCAGGGGCAGCCCTCGTCGCCCGCCCAGTCCGGCAAGTCCGGCCAGCAGCGCGGCCAGCCGCCGTCGTCCGGCGCGGACGGCAACAAGTCCCCGGCCAAGAACGGCAAGTCCGCTGCGCAGGATGCGCGGAACCCTTCCGCGGCGGGCCAGGACGGCGATCAGCCGAAACCGCAGACAGCGCAGCAGCAGGCCGAGAGCGAAGCGCGGGCGCAGCAGGCGCAACAGGCCCTGAAACGGCAGATGGACCAGGCGCTGGCGGCGCCGCAAAAGAAACCGGAGCGCGCCGCGCAAGCGCCGCACCAGCTCGGCGTGATGGCCGGGAACGACCCGCAATCGAAGCTGCCCGCGGACCTGCGCCAGGCATTGCAGCGGGTACCGGACGATCCCGGTGCGCTGCTGCGGCGCAAGTTCGAACTGGAATACCTGCAGCGCCATGGCGGCGCACCAACCGAGGACGGACAGCCGTGATGTTTCGACGAATCATCGGATGCGCATTGCTAGCCCTGCTGCTGCTTCCGGCGCTCGGCCGGGCCGCCGACGTGCAGGCCACGCTGGATCGCGACAGCGTGCAGATGGGCGACACGGTGACGCTGAACCTGCGCGTGAACCATGCCGGCGGGAACGTCCAGGCTCCCGACCTGAGCGCGTTGAACAAGGATTTCGAGATACTCGGCACGTCCCAGAACAGCAGCCTCAGCATCGTCAACGGCACCACCACGTCGACCCTGACCTTCGGCGTCGCGCTGCGCCCACGGCACGAGGGAGTGCTGCAGATACCCGCGCTCACCGTCGATGGCAGCCAGACCGCGCCGCTGCAGTTGCACGTGACGGCGGCCAGCCCGGCAGCGGCGGCGTCCGCCGGCGCGGACGTCTTCATGGAAGCGCAGGTCGAGCCGCGCCAGGCTTACGTCGGCCAGCAATTGAGCTATGTCGTGCGGCTGTACTACGCGCTCAACATCAGCGGCGGGTCGCTGGATACGCCGCAGGTCGACGGCATGGACGTCAGCCGGGTCGGCAACGACCTGAACTACGACACCGAACGCGGCGGCCGCCAGTATCACGTGCTCGAGCGCCGCTATGCGCTGGTGCCGCAGCATGCCGGCCAGCTGGATATCCCCGCGCTGAATTTCCAGGGCGATGCGGTCGATCCGAACGATCCCAACAGTTTCTTCGGCGCCAGCACGCCGGTCTCGGCCCGCGCGCCGGCGGTGGCGGTCGACGTGCGCGCGGCCCCGGCCGACTGGGGCAATGCCGCCTGGCTGCCCGCGCGCCAGTTGAGCCTGACGCTGGACGGCTGGCCGGACGCCGGCGCCCAAGTGCGCGTGGGGCAGCCGTTGAACGTCACGCTGAACCTGCAGGCGACCGGGCTGCCGTTCGAGGTCTTGCCGGCGCTGAGCCTGCCGTCACTGGACGGCGCCACGGTGTATCCGGACAAGCCGGTCACCGGCAGCCGCGACGCCGGGCCATGGATCGTCGGTCGCCGCCAGCAGGCGTTTGCGATCGTGCCCGAACGCACCGGCACGCTGACCGTTCCGGCGATTACCCTGAAGTGGTGGAACGTGCTGACCGACCGGATGGAAGTGGCGCAGATCCCGGCACACAGCGTCACCGTCCTGCCAGCCACCGGCGGCATGGCCGCGCCTCCACCCGGCCCGGCGGTCGCGGCATCCACGCAGGTCGCGGCGGCCGCGCCCGCGGCGCCGACGCACGTCGTGCCATGGCGCTGGCTGGCGTTGGGCAGCATCGGCTTGTGGCTGCTGAGCCTGCTCGGATGGTGGTGGTGGTGGCGTCGCCGCGGCCCTTCGCCGTCGACCGCCGCACGGAGTGCCCCATCCGTGGCGCGGGAAGCGGCGTCGGCCCGCCAGTGCCAGCAGGCATTCCTCGACGCCGCCATGCGCGCCGACACAGCGGCGCAGGTACGCACCCTGCTGGCGTGGGCGCGTGCCGAGCGGCCGGCGATCCAGCATCTGGGCGAACTGGCGGCGTCGCTCGGCGACGACAGGCAGCGCGCGGCCATCGCCGCCCTGCAGCAGCGGCATTATGCCGGCGCACCGGCGGCCGACGATGGCGCGGCTGTGGCTGCGTTGTTCAGGCGCGGCTTCGTCTGGCGCCCGGACGATGGCGCGGATGCCCAGACCGCTACCGGCGAGCTGCCGCCGCTGTATCCGTTCAAGCTGCGCTGAGCGCCTGCCGCCAGACCTCGTGCATCGCCGCGCCGAAACAGCACAGCCGCACGTCGATCGGCGCGGAGCGGGCCAGCTCGTCGCGCAGCGTGGCGACGGCCACCTCCGCCGCGAGCGCGGCCGGATAGCCGTAGACGCCGCAACTGATGGCCGGGAAGGCGATGCTGGACAAGCGCCAGGCACGCAGCAGCTGCAGCGCGTTGCGGTAGCAGCTTTCGAGCAGGGCCGGCTCGCCGTGGTTGCCGCCGTGCCAGATCGGTCCCACGGTGTGGATGACATGGCGTGCGGGCAGGGCGAAGCCCAGCGTGATGCGGGCTTCACCGGTCGGGCAGCGCACCCCCGGCGCGCATTCGGGCAGTGCGCGGCAGGCATCGAGCAGGGCCGGCCCGGCCGCGCGGTGAATGGCGCCGTCCACCCCGCCGCCGCCGAGCAGACCGGGGTTGGCCGCGTTGACGATGGCGTCCACGCGCAGCTGGGTGATGTCGGCGATGATCACGCGGATGGGCATGGCTTCGATGATAGCCGCGCCGTATGCTGGTGCCATGCATACGGACGGGGAGGCAGGCGACGGATGACGGCGAAGACGGAAGACATTTCCTTTGGCTATCTGCTGAACGACGTGACCTTGCTGTTCCGCAAGCACTTCGATCGGCGCGCGGTGAAATTCGGGCTGACCCGCGCGCAGTGGCGCGCGACCAAGATGCTCTACCACCGCGAGGGCCTGCGGCAGACCGAGTTGGCCGAGTCGCTGGAAATGGAGCCGATCGCGGTGGGCCGGGTGATCGACCGGCTGCAGGCCGCCGGCTTTGTCGAGCGCCGGGCCGACCCGAAGGATCGCCGCGCGTGGCGGCTGCACACCACCGAGCAGGCACGCGGGGTCGTCAGCGACATGGAGGTGATCGCCCGCGAGCTGCGCCGGGACGCCACCCGCGGCATCGGTCATGACGAACTGCAGCGGGCGCTGGCGGTGATCAACCGGATCAAGGACAACCTGCTGGCGCTCGAGCAAAAGGACGGCGACGCCCTCTGAGCGCGGGACCGATGCGGTCGGGGAACAGGATATTTTCCGTTTCCCGTTTCCCGTTTCCCGTTTCCCGTTTCCCGTTCCCGCCGTTACTGCCTGCGGCTGAGCAGGTCGCGGATCTCGCCGAGCAGCACCACATCGGCCGGCGGCGCGGCCGGCACCGGAGGTGCCGATTCCTGCCTGCGGCTGAGCCGGTTGATCGCCTTCACCATCAGGAAGATCGAGAAGGCGATGATCAGGAACTGGATCAGCGTATTGATGAACATCCCGTACTGAATGGCCACCTCGGCCACCTTGTGCGCCGGGTTGCTGGTGTCGGCGGGCTTGAGCACCCATTTCAGCTGCGAGAAATCCATGCCGCCGGTGAGCATGCCGATCGGCGGCATGACGACGTCGTTGACCAGCGAGGTGACGATCTTGCCGAAGGCGCCGCCGATGACCACGCCGACCGCCAGGTCGATCACGTTGCCACGCATGGCGAATTCCTTGAACTCGGTGAGCATGCTCATGCCTTTCTCCTCTCTCGTGGGATGACGGCAGGCCGGGGGATTTCCGTCCGGCGGCCGGCCTGCGCGCGGGTCAGACGATCTTGCCCTGCAGTCGGGCGATGCCTTCCAGCTCGGCATCGAAGCGGTCGCCACGCTGCAGGGCGGCCACCCCGGCCGGGGTGCCCGTGAAAATCAGGTCGCCGGGTTTCAGCGCGAACAACCGCGACAGCGCGGCGATGATCTGCGGCACGCCGTGCACCATCTCGCCGAGCCGGGCCTGCTGGCGCGGCAGGCCGTTGACGCTGAGCCGCAGCTCGGTGTCGGCGTCGGGCGAGCGCTCGCTCGCCGGGCGCAGGGCGGACACCGGCGCGGAATGATCGAACGCCTTGGCCACGTCCCATGGATGGCCCTTCGCCTTGGCCTGCGCCTGCAGGTCGCGGCGGGTCAGGTCCAGCCCCACGCCATGACCCCAGACCAGCGCCCCGGCCTGTTCCGGCGTCAGGTCGCGGCCGCCGCTGCCCAGCGCCACCACCATTTCCACTTCGTGGTGCAGGTCGGCGGTGGCCTGCGGATACGGCACGTCGGCACCGTCGCTGACCACCGCGTCGGCCGGCTTGCAGAAAAACATCGGCGCGGACTTGTCCACGCTGGCGCCCATTTCGCGCGCATGCTCGGCATAGTTGCGCCCGATGCAGAACACGCGGCGGATCGGAAAGCGCAGGTCGCTGCCGATGATCGGCAGGCTGGGCGGCACGGGCAGGGGGATGATGAAGTCCATGCCGGCAAGCGTAGCAAAACCCGGTGCCGCCAGGCATCGCCCGGGGCATGACCGGCACGGATGACATCTGTCATCGACGATGGCTGATGCTGCCCCCTGATCGCATGGCAGCCGATCAGCTAATCTTCCACGCATCACGCAGCCGGCCGGGCCGGGCAGGGAGCTAGGGTGGACAACGCCGATTTGTTGAAGGAATTGCGCATCGACCGCAGCCAGCGCGAGGACCACGGCGGCGGCACACGCCGCTGGCCGTGGCTGGTCGCGGTCGCGGCGCTGCTGTTGCTGTCGGGTGTCCTCGGCTGGTTGTGGCTGGGCCATCGTGCCGTGCCGGTGCAGACCGCGCTGGCGATCGCTCCTGCCAGCGGCAACGAGGCCGGCGCCGTGCTGCAGGCCACCGGGTACGTCACCGCGCGGCGGCAGGCCACGGTGTCGGCGCAGATCACCGGCACCCTGACCGCGGTGCTGATCGAGGAAGGCGAGCGGGTCAAGCGGGGTCAGGTGCTGGCGCGGCTGGAAGACAGCGGCTACAAGGCCACCCTGCTGGCGGCCAGGGCGCAGGCCGGTGCGGCCCATGCGCTGGTCGCGCAGTACCGGGCGCAGCTGACGCAGGCGATCCACGATGCGGCGCGTCTGCAGACTCTGGCTAAGCGCGGACTGGTGTCGAAGCAGGCCGCCGAGCAGGCCGCCACCCAGGTCGGCAGCGCGCGCGCCCAGCTCGGCTCGCAGCAGCAGCAGGCCAGGGCCGCCGATGCCCAGGCCGCGGAGGCGCAGGTGAATTTCGACTACACCGTGGTGCGCGCGCCATTCGACGGCGTGGTCACCACCAAGGATGCGCAGGTCGGCGAGATCATTTCGCCGCTGTCCGCCGGCGGCGGCTTCACCCGCACCGGCGTGGGCACCATCGTGGACATGAAGTCGCTGGAAGTCGACGTCGACGTCAACGAGGCCTACATCGGCCGGGTCGCGCCGGACATGCCGGCCGAGGCGGTGCTGGACGCGTACCCGGACTGGACGATCCCGGCCCACGTGATCGCCATCGTGCCCACCGCCGATCGCGGCAAGGCGACCATCAAGGTGCGCGTGGCGCTGGAACACAAGGATGCCCGCATCGTGCCCGACATGGGCGTGCGGGTGTCCTTCCTCGAAGCCAGGCCTTCCGCGTCCGCGCAGGCGCCGCAGGGCGTGCTGGTGCCGGCCACGGCGATCGTGCGGCGCGATGGGCGCAGCGTGGTGTTCGTGGTCGAGGACGGCAGGGCGCGGCAGCGCACGGCCGATCCGGCCGCGCAGAGCTACGGCGACCTGCGCCTGCTGCCGGCGGCGGTGAAGCCGGGCCAGCGCGTGGTGATCGCACCGCCGACCAGCCTGCGCGATGGTTCGGCCGTGCAGCAGGCGAAACCGCAATGACATTACCCGCAGGAGCGCACCCTGTGCGCGAAAGCACTCCGCCGCGTGGCCGCACGATTCGCGCAGGAGCGCACCCTGTGCGCGAAAACACCCCGCCGCGTGGCCGCACGATTCGCGCAGGAGCGCACCCTGTGCGCGAAAACACTCCGCCGCGTGGCCGCACGATTCGCGCAGGAGCGCACCCTGTGCGCGAAAGCACTCCCCTGCGTGGCCGCACGATTCGCGCAGGAGCGCACCCTGTGCGCGAAAACACTCCGCCGCGTGGCCGCACGATTCGCGCAGGAGCGCACCCTGTGCGCGAAAACACTCCGCTGCGTGGCCGCACGATTCGCGCACAAGGTGCGCTCCTACCAAAAGCCAGACATTGACCGGGAGAAAACCATGGGCACGTTGATCGAGATCCAGGATCTGGCCAAGACCTACGAGCGCGGCAAGCAGAAGGTCGAGGTGCTGCACCACGTCAACCTGGACATCGCCGAGGGCGATTTCCTGGCGCTGATGGGACCGTCCGGTTCCGGCAAGACCACCTTGCTGAACCTGATCGGCGGGCTCGATACGCCCAGCGCCGGCAGCATCACCGTGGGCGGCCAGCGCATCGACCGGCTCGGTGGCGGCGCGCTGGCGAAATGGCGCGCGTCCAACGTCGGCTTCATCTTCCAGTTCTACAACCTGATGCCGATGCTCTCCGCGCAGCGCAATGTCGAGCTGCCGCTGCTGCTGACCAGGCTGTCGGCCTCGCAGCGCAAGCGCAACGCCGCCATCGCCTTGCAACTGGTGGGCCTGGCCGACCGTGCCGCGCACAAGCCGGGCGAATTGTCCGGCGGCCAGCAGCAGCGCGTGGCGATCGCCCGCGCGATCGTCTCCGATCCCGCGCTGCTGGTCTGCGACGAGCCGACCGGCGACCTGGACCGGCAGTCGGCCGAGGACGTGCTGCGGCTGCTGCAGCAGCTTAACCGCGAGCACGGCAAGACCATCGTGATGGTCACCCACGACCCCAAGGCCGCCGAATACGCCACTCACGTGCTGCATCTGGACAAGGGCACCCTGGTCGAGCAGGTCGCGGCGTGAGCAGCATCCGGGTCAAGTGGGTTTCATCACAAGCCCGAACCCTTCATCCGTCCCTTCGGGCCACCTTCTGCCCGGCGGGGAGAAGTGGTTTTGCTGAGGAGCATTTCTCATGAAATACCTGCACCTGATCTGGGCGGCGCTGTTCCGGAGCAAGACCCGCACCTTCCTCACCCTGGTGTCGATCGTCACCGCGTTCCTGCTGTTCGGCATGCTCGATGCCGTACGGACCGCGTTCGACGCCGGCGGCAAGAGCCTGCTCGGGGTCGATCGGCTGGTCACTTCGTCGCGCTACTCGATCATCCAGCCCCTGCCCAAGGCCCTGCAGGCACGGATCGCCCATGTGCCCGGAGTGCGGGACGTGGCGTATGCCAATTGGTTCGGCGGCATGTACCAGGAGCCGAAGAACCTGATCTTCAGCTACGCGGTCAGCGCGAACTACCTGGATGTATATCCGGAGATCCATCTGGGCGCGGCGCAGCGCAAGGCTTTCGACGAGACCCGTACGGGCGTGGTGGTCGGTGAGCTGCTGGCCAGGAGGTTCGGCTGGAAAGTCGGCGACAAGATTCCGCTGCAGTCGACCATCTTTCCGCAGAAGAACGGCGACAAGACCTGGCAATTCGACATCGTGGGTGTCTACACCGTAGCCAAGGGATCGGCCAATGGACTGGATCAATCCTTCCTGTTGCACTGGAAGTACTTCGACGAAGCGAATGCCTTCGGCAGCCGTTCGGTCGGCTGGTATATCGACCGGCTGCAGGATCCGTCCCAGGCCGACCGGGTCGCCCGGGCGATCGATGCGCTCTCGGCCAATTCCGACCATGAGACGAAGACGCAGACCGAGCAGGCCTTCAGCGCCTCCTTCGCCAAGCAGTTGGGCGACATCGGGCTGATCGTCGGCGCGATCATGGGCGCGGTATTCTTCACCCTGATCCTGCTGACCGGCAACACCATGGCGCAGGCGGTGCGCGAGCGCACCTCGGAGCTGGCGGTGCTGAAGACGATCGGTTTCCCCGGCGCCAGCGTGCTGGCGATGGTGCTGGCCGAGTCGGTGCTGCTGCTGGTGCTCGGCGGCATCCTCGGGCTGGGGCTGGCGGCCGTGCTGGCACCGGTTGTCAGCAATGGCAGCGGCGGCATGGTCAACCTGCCGCCGGTGGGGGCCGGCAACTGGACGCTGGGGATCGGCCTGATGCTGCTGATCGGCCTGCTGGTGGGCGCGTTGCCCGCGTGGCGCGCGATGCGCCTGAACATTGTCGATGCCCTTGCCGGGCGTTGAGGAGATCCGCGTCATGCGCAAGATCAAATCGTTTCTGGGCGGGCTCGGCCTCGTCGCGCTGCTGGCGCTCGGGCTGGCGCTCTGGAGCCGGCTGCCGCCGGCTGCCGTCGGCGGATTGCTGCTGTTGCTGGTGCTGTGGCTGCTGCTGACCCGGCGCGGACGGCAGACGCTGTCGGTCGCCGGCGTCGGCATCAGCACGCTGGGCCAGCGCATCGGCGCTTCGTCGGTGATCGTGATCGGCATCGCCGGCGTGGTCGGCGTGCTGGTGGCCTTGCTGGCGATGGGCGACGGCTTCCAGGCCACGCTGCAGCAGACCGGCAGCAACGACACCGCGATCGTGCTGCGCGGCGGCTCGAACGCCGAGTTGAATTCCGTGCTCGAGCGCGACGACCTCGGTGTCATTGCCGACGCCCCCGGCGTGGCGCGCGGCTCCGACGGCAAGCCGCTGGCCTCGGCCGAGCTTTCGGTGGTGGCCGACCTGCCCAAGAAGAGCGAGCCCGGCGCCGAGGCGAACGTGTCGATCCGCGGCGTCGGCGACGAGGCATGGGCGCTGCGCCCCAACGTGAAGATCGTGCAGGGCCGGCGGTTCAGGCCGGGGCTGCGCGAACTGGTGGTCGGGCAGGGCGCGCTGCGCCAGTTCGCCGGGCTCGAGGTCGGCCACCAGCTGCGTCTGGCCGGGCAGGAATGGACCATCGTCGGCGAGTTCGTTTCCCGCGATTCGCACGACTCCGAACTCTGGGGCGACGCGCAGACCGTGGCGGCCGCCTACCGCCGCGGCAGCAGCGCGCAGTCGGTCACCGTTCGGCTCACTTCGCCGGCCGCGTTCGGCACCTTCAAGGCGGCGCTGCTGGCCGACCCGCGGCTGAAGGTGGACGTGAGCACCACCCGCGAGTACTACACCAAGCAGTCCGAGGGGCTGACCAAGGTGATCCGCGCGGTCGGCATCACGGTCGGCACGATCATGGCGATCGGCGCGGTCTTCGGTGCGCTCAACACGATGTTCGCGGCGATCGCCGCGCGGGCGCGGGAGATCGCCACGCTGCGTGCGATCGGCTTCCGCGGCGTGCCGGTGGTGGCGGCGGTGCTGCTGGAAACGATGTTGCTGGCCCTGCTCGGCGGGGTGCTTGGCGGCTTCGTCACCTGGCTGATCTTCAACGGCTACACCGCCTCCACCCTGGGTTCGAACTTCAGCCAGGTGGTGTTCCAGTTCAGGGTGTCGCCGCAACTGCTGTGGACCGGCCTGAAGTGGGCGATGGCGATCGGTTTCATCGGCGGGCTGCTCCCCGCCGTGCGCGCCGCGCGGCTGCCGGTGACGACGGCGCTGCGCGAGTCGTAGGAGCCATGCGGTGCGCGGTTGCGGTGCGTCGCACGGGACCAGTGATCACGCCTGGCGCTTCTGCCGCGCCAACGTGATCACCGCCACGCCGAGCAGGATCACCGTCATGCCGGTGAGGTCGTACGGGCCGACGTGTTCGCCGGCCAGCAGCACGCCGAACAGCACGGCCACCGGCGGATTCACGTAGGCGTAGCTGGTGGCCAGTGCCGGCCGCGCGTGCTTGAGCACGTAAAGGTATGCGCTGAACGCGATGATCGAGCCGAACACGGCCAGATAGACCACCGCCAGCGTGGCGCGCACGGTCGGGTGCGCGGGCAGGCGTTCGCCGCTGCCGAAACCGACCGCGAGCAGGCCGGCGCTGGCGCACAGCATCTGCGCGGCGGTGTTCATCGGCCCGGCCGGCATGTCCTGGCGACGGCTCCAGGCCGAACCGAACGCCCAGCACATCGCCGCAGTGAGCAGGGCGATCGCGCCGATGCGCGAACCGGACAGGCTGCTGCCCAGGTTGAGCACGATCACGCCGGCGAAGCCGATCAGCAAACCGATCGTCTCGCGGCGGTTCGACCAGTGTCCGTACATGCCGGCGAACAGCGCGGCGAACAGCGGCATGCTGGCCACCGCCACGGCGGCGATGCCCGAGCCCACCCGCTGTTCGGCAAAGCACACCAGCCCGTTTCCCATGCCCAGCAGCAGCAGGCCGGTGAACGCCGCGTTGCGCCATTGCAGCGGCGTGGGCGGCGCCATGCCGCGCCAGCGCAGGAAGCCGTACAGCGCCGTTCCGGCACCCAGGAACCGCACGCCCGCGAGCAGGAACGGCGGATAGCTGCCCAGCGCGTAGCGGATGCCCAGATAGGTCGAGCCCCAGATCAGGTAAAGCGCGAACATGGCCAGCGGAATCATCGCGCGGTGATCGGCAAGCCGGCGCGGCGCTTCGGCCGTGGCACGGACGGAGTGGTCTGGCATGAGAGGGTGGACCGGGGAGTGGGTGGAGCGATTATCCGCGAGCCTGGCGGCGACGACGAGTGCCGATGGTGACGTCGGCGGGCGCGGCGGCGGCGCTTTCGCGGGCGAGCAGTTCGCGCTTGCGCTCGATGCCCCAGCGCCAGCCGCCGGGCGAGCCGTCCTCGCGCACGATGCGATGGCAGGGCACGATCAGCGCCAGGCGGTTGCTGCCGCAGGCGCGGCCGATCGCCCGCGCGGCCTGCGGGTTGCCCAGTTCCGCGGCCAGCTCGCGGTAGCTCCTGGTGGTTCCCGGCGGAATCCTGGTCAGCGCATTCCACACGCGCCACTGGAACGCGGTGGCGGCGACGTCCAGCGGCGGCAGCGCGGGCGCCGCCGCGCCGCCCCAGCCCAGGTCGTGCGCGATCCGCGCGATCACCGCGTCCAGCCATTCCTCGCGGCCGTTGTCCACGCGTTCGCGCGCGGCCCGCGGAAATTCGCTGGCCAGGCGGGCCTCCAGTTCCGCGTCGTCCTCGCCCAGCGTCACCGCGCAGATGCCGCGCGCGGTGGTGGCGACCAGCAGCCGGCCCAGCGCGGTGCCGGTGGTGGTGTAGCGGATGCTGGCGCCGGCACCGCCGGCACGATAGCTGGCCGGAGTCATGCCGAGCAGCCGGTCGCTGTGCTCGTAGACGCGGCTGCCGGAGCCGAAGCCGGCTTCGTACACGGCGGCGGTCACGTCGGCACCCTCGCGCAGCGCCACCTTCAACTGGCCGAAGCGGCGGGCGCGGTGGTATTCGGCCGGACTCATGCCGTAGCGGCGGCGGAACGCGCGCTGCAGATGGCCGGGGCTGAGACCGGCCGTCTGCGCCAGGGCAAGCAGCGTCGGTGCCTGGTCGGCGCATTCGATCCGCCGGCGGATCTGTTCCAGGGTGGCTTCGACAGGTTGCTTGCGAGTATTCATGATGGCATCCGCGACAATGCCGGCAGCATGCAACGGCCGGCCGGTGCCGGCCATCCGGATCGTGCGCTCAGTGCGCGACCGGGCGATTCTGCGGGTGGATCACCACGAACTCGCCTTCCAGCACTTCGGGCTGGCGGGCGAATTGCGTCCCCGCGGCGTCGTTCGCCGGAGCCCGGCCGCGTTTCCACTGGCGCGCGGCCAGCGAGAGCGCCGCAACGATCATCAGCGCGGCGGCCACCAGCAGCCCGAACATCAGCAGCAGGCCGGCCAGAGCCAACCCGAGCAACAGCGACAAGGCGCGCAGCAGGGGATGACGCGGGCGACGCGTGGGAGGCAGAGGGAGGTGCATTCGTTAAAAATCCGTGTGCTAAAATCAATAACTTGCGGATGCAACCATGGGGCCTCGCGGCCCGCGAGGCAAGTGCCGATGGATACAGTCAGGGCGACCCAGCCGCTGTGCAGGCTGGAGGAAATTCCCGATGGCGCCGCCACGGCCCTCGACGTGACGCTGGCGGTCGACGGCGGCGCGCCCGAGCGGACCAGTCTGATCGTGCTGCGACATGGCGAGCAGGTGCAGGCTTATCTCAATGTGTGCCCGCACACCGGGAGCCGGCTGGACTATGCGCCGGGCAAGTTCCTGCTCCAGCGGGACACGCTGATCTGTGCCGTGCACGGGGCCGTCTTCGAACAGGCCGGCGGGCAGTGCATCGCCGGACCCTGCCGCGGGGAGCATCTGCACGCGGTGGCATTGCGGGTGGCCGATGGTGCGGTCCATCTGGCGGAGCGGGCCTGATCGGCGTTCCGCCGCCGGTTGTCGACGCCGCCCGGTTGCGGCAGCCGGTGAAACCGACGCCCGCCGAGGCCGGCCATCGCGATTTTCGCGTGGCTCGGCGCGCGATTCCGGACGGCTTGTCCGGTGATCCGGCCGCGCGTGGCGCGGTCGCCGGTCCGGTGGTCCCGAAGCCCTGCCCGTTGCCGGGCGATCAGTGGAACATCAGGTTGATGGCGATCAGCGTGACCACCAGGATCAGCAGGGTCAGCGGAACGCCCACCCGCAGGAAATCCTTGCTGCGGTAGCCGCCGGGGCCGGTGATCATCATCAGTGCCGGGTGGCCGGAGCTGAGCAGGAACGTGTTGGACGAGGATACCGCCACGATCAGCGCATAGGCCGACGGGTTGCCGCCGGTGGCGATCGCCACGCTGATCGCGATCGGCACCATCATCACGGTGGCGCCGACGTTCGACATGACCTGCGAAAACAGCAAGGTGAGCACGGCCAGGCACAGTTGCAGTACCCACGGCGCCGCGCCACCCAGATGCTGCAGCACCTCCTGCGCGATCCATGCGGCGGTGCCGGTGGAGTCCATCGACCAGCCCAGCGGGATCAGGCAGGCGGTGACGAAGATGGTCTTCCAGTTGATCGCCTTGTACGCCTCGTCCATGCTCAGCACGCCGGTCAGCAGCATGCCGATGGCGCCGGTCATCATCGCCACCGACAGGTCGAGGTTGGTGAACAGTGCCAGGCACTTGGCCAGCACGAAGAAGCCCACCGCCTGCCAGATCTTGCCGGGGCGCTGCTCCTCCTTCGGGATGTCGGTGACGACGACCAGGTCCTTGTCTTCGGCGGCCAGCGCCAGGTCGTGCCAGTTGCTGTGCAGCACCAGCGTGTCGCCGGCGCGCAGGCTGACCCCGCGCACGTCCTCACGGAACACCTGGTCGCCGCGATACACCGCCAGCACCGAAATGCCGAAGCGCTTGCGCAACCGCAGGTCGCCCAGGGTCTGCTTGATGAAGCGCGAGCTGGGCGGAATCACCACCTCGGAAATGCCGGCGCGGCTGGGATTGAACAACTCGCCGAGCTGGCGCATGCGGGTCGACAGCCGGCACAGCTGGTTGTTGGCAAACTGCGCCAGCTGCTCGCGCGGGCCGAGCACGCCGAGGATCGAGCCGACCCAGATCACGTGGTCGGCCGGCGGCGCCATGCGCGCATCGTTGCCGCTCTTGATCGCGAGGATCAGCGGCGCCTCGCGCAGCTGCTCCACCTCGCCGATGCTCATGCCGACCAGCGGGCTCTCCGCGGTGACGGTGAGCTCGGCGGT
>JAGWMU010000030.1 GCA_028873095.1 Pseudomonadota bacterium
GCTGCGCGGGGTGGCGCCGAGCGTGCGCAGGATCGCGATGTCGGCCTGCTTGTCGGTGACCAGCATCATCAGCATCGAGACCAGGTTGATCACCGCCACCAGGATGATCAGCGACAGGATCACGAACATCACCATCTTCTCCATCGACAGGGCGGAGAACAGGTTCGAGTTGGTGTCCATCCAGGTCTGCACCCGGTAGATCTGGCCCAGCTTGCCGGCCAGCTCGCGCGCGACCGGACGGGCGTTGAACATGTCGTCCAGGCGCAGCCGGATCCCGGTGGGGCCACTGAGGCTGTTGAGCTTCTGGGCATCGCCCATGTTGACCAGCGCCAGGCCGGAATCGAACTGCTCCATGCCCAGCTCGAACACGCCCACCACATGGAAACTGCGCATCCGCGGCACGCCGCCGATCGGCGTGGCGCGCAGCTGCTGCACCGCCATCGTCACCCGGTCGCCGACGCTGACACCCAGCGTCATCGCCAGCTCCTGGCCGAGCACGATGTTCCAGCTGTCCGGGGTCAGCTCGCTGAGCTTGCCCTCGACCATGTGCTTGCCGATGTCGTCGACCTGCGGCTCCAGCGCCGGCTCGATGCCGCGCACCAGCGCGCCGCTCGAACGGCGGGCGCTCAGATACGCCTCGGTCTCCACGTACGGTGCGGCACCGAGCACATGCGGGTTGGCCTCGGCAACCTTCAGCGCGTGCGGCCAGTCCCGGATGTTTTCGTCGACGCCGGAAATGGTGGCGTGCGAGATCGCACCGAGGATGCGCGAGCGCATCTGGTAGTCGAAGCCGTTCATCACCGACATCACGGTGATCAACGCGATCACGCTGATCGCGATGCAGACGATCGATACGGTGGAGATGAACGAGATGAACTGGTTGCGTCGCTTGGCCCGGGTGTAGCGCAGGCCGATGAAAAGTTCGAGCGGTCGGAACATGGACGATTCGCTTTGGGAGTCGGTGGCCGGTGGCCCGTGATGCATTATCGCGGTATTCGCTACGACCGTGTTGCGCGGGGAAAGTGCCACAAGGCGCTCGCCGCAGGAACGCGCGAGCGGGATCTACGCGTCGGTCGCCGCAGCGGCACACTGCAGCATGGCCAGGCGCATGCGCAGGCGCCGGCGGATGTCGGCATCGCTGTTGTCCGGCGCCAGCAGCAATACCAGCACGCCCCGCTCCGCCGTCCGCAGGCGCAGCAGCACGAAACTGCCGAGCACCCGGAACGAGGCCAGCGTGGCGGACACTTCCTGATGCGGGGCCAGCTGCAATGTCCAGCCGTTGTCCGCACGCCAGCCGGCCGCGATGACCGGCGAAGCCGCGATCCTGCGCGCGGCAAGCGCCGTGGCCAGCAGCACGCCCACCGCGAGCGGCAGTTTCTGCCAGGGCGCCAGCGCACTCAGCGCGACCGCGGCCACCGCCAGCGTGCCGAGCAGCGCCAGCCAGCGCCGGAACCGCCGCGAGGCCCGGTATTCAAAGCCGATGGCGGGCGCGGATGTCATCGATGATCGCCTGCCAGTCCGCCCGCGCCGGGCGCGCACGGCCCATGATCCAGTCCCACAGATCCGGGTCCTGCATGTCGAGCAATTCGTCGAACGCCTGCTGCACCGGCGCTGCCGCACCGGCAAAGCGTTCGTCGAGCCAGCCGCCCAGCAGCGCATCGAGTTCGCTGGTGCCGCGACGGGTACGCCAGCGCAGGCGGCCGTTATCCATGACCCGCCTCAATGAAACAGGTCGCGCGCAGCGCCGCCATTGCCTCCTCTCCCCCGCGGGGAGAGGATTGAGGTGAGGGGGCCACCTTGCGACTCACCACCATCATCAAGCTCCTTCGATCGACTTCCCCGCGCACACCCGCCCCTCACCCTGCCCTTCCCCCAGCGGGAGGAGGTCATGCGGCGTCGCCGCTGCGCGGCGACCGAAGGTTTCATGCGCCGCGCCGCTCCAGCATCAGCTTCTTGATCTCGGCGATCGCCTTGGCCGGGTTCAGGCCCTTCGGGCAGGTGCGCGCGCAGTTCATGATGGTGTGGCAGCGGTACAGCTTGAACGGGTCTTCCAGGTCGTCCAGGCGCGCACCGGTATCCTCGTCGCGCGAATCCACGATCCAGCGGTAGGCCTGCAGCAGGATCGCCGGGCCGAGGTACTTGTCGCCGTTCCACCAGTAGCTCGGGCAGCTGGTCGAGCAGCAGGCGCACAGGATGCATTCGTACAGGCCGTCGAGCTTCCTGCGCTCCTCCACCGATTGCAGCCGCTCGCGGGCCGGCGCCGGGCTCTGCGTGCGCAGCCAGGGCCTGATCGAGGCGAACTGGGCGTAGAAGTGGGTCAGGTCGGGGACCAGGTCCTTCACCACCGGCATGTGCGGCAGCGGGTAGATCTTCACGTCGCCGGAGCCGCAGTCGTCGATCGCGCAGGTGCAGGCCAGCGTGTTGGTGCCGTCGATGTTCATCGCACACGAACCGCAGATGCCCTCGCGGCAGGACCGCCGCAGCGACAGCGTGGGATCGATCTCGTTCTTGATCTTCAGCAGCGCGTCCAGGACCATCGGGCCGCAGGCGGCCAGGTCGACCTCGTAGGTGTCGATACGCGGGTTCTTGCCGTCGTCCGGCGACCAACGATAGATGCGGAACGTACGCGGCTTTTTCGCATCCCTGGCCGGGTAATGCTTGCCTTGCTGGACTTTTGAATTCTTCGGTAGCGAAAACTCTGCCATGTCCTGGACCCTTCAATACTTCTACAGGAGGGGATTCGGCCCCGACCGCAACAACCGTAAATGCGACACCGTGCGCGGCCTGGACCGCGCCCGCCCGATCAGTAAACGCGTTTCGCCGGCGGTACGGCCGCGACGTCGTCGGTCAGGGTTTTCAGGTGCACCGGCCGGTAATCGAAGCGCGACTTGCCGGCGTCGTCGACCCACACCAGGGTGTGCTTCATCCAGTTGGCGTCGTCGCGCTCGGGGAAGTCCTCGCGCGCGTGCGCACCGCGGCTTTCCGGACGCTGCGCGGCGGAATCCATGGTGGCCACGGCCTGCGCCAGCAGGTTGCTCAGCTCCAGCGTCTCGATCAGGTCGGTGTTCCACACCAGCGAACGGTCGCTGACATGGACGTCCTGCAGCATGTCGTAGACCGCGGAAATCTTCTGCTTGCCTTCGGCCAGCGTCGCGCCGGTGCGGAACACCGTGGCGTCCTTCTGCATGGTCTGCTGCATCGCCGCGCGGATCTTTGCGGTCGGCGTCTTACCGTTCGCGTTGCGCAGGCCGTCGAAACGGGCCAGCGCCTTGTCCAGCACGTTCGCCGGCAGGTCCTTGTGCAGCGCGCCCGGCTTGATCAGTTCGGCGCAGCGGAGGGCCGCCGCGCGGCCGAACACCACGAGGTCGAGCAGCGAGTTCGAACCGAGGCGGTTCGCGCCGTGCACCGACACGCAGGCCGCCTCGCCGATCGCGAACAGGCCAGGCACCGTCACATCGGGATCGTCGCCGCGCTTCTGCACGACCTCGCCGTGGTAGTTGGTCGGGATACCGCCCATGTTGTAGTGCGCGGTGGGGATGACCGGAATCGGCTCCCTGGTCACGTCCACGCCCGCGAAGATGCGCGAGGATTCGGCGATGCCGGGCAACCGTTCGTTGATCACCTCGGGACTGAGATGCATCAGGTTCAGATGGATGTGATCCTTGTGCTCGCCGACGCCGCGACCCTCGCGGATCTCGATCGTCATCGCGCGGCTGACCACGTCGCGCGACGCCAGATCCTTGGCGTGCGGCGCGTAGCGCTCCATGAAACGCTCGCCCTGGGAGTTGGTGAGATAGCCGCCCTCGCCACGCACGCCCTCGGTGATCAGGGTGCCGGCGCCGTAGATGCCGGTCGGGTGGAACTGCACGAACTCCATGTCCTGCAACGCCAGGCCGGCACGCAGCACCATGCCGCCGCCGTCGCCGGTGCAGGTGTGCGCCGAGGTGCAGGAGAAGTAGGCGCGGCCGTAGCCGCCGGTGGCCAGGACCACCGCCTGGCCGCGGAAGAAATGCAGGGTGCCCTCGTTCATGTCGAGCGCGAGCACGCCGCGGCACACGCCCTCGTCGTCGAAGATCAGGTCGGTCGCGAAGTATTCGATGAAAAACGTGGCGTCATGGGCCAGCGCCTGCTGGTACAGGGTGTGCAGCATGGCGTGGCCGGTGCGGTCGGCCGCCGCGCAGGTGCGCTGCGCCGTGCCCTTGCCGTAATGCGTGGTCATGCCGCCGAACGGGCGCTGGTAGATCCGGCCTTCCTCGGTGCGCGAGAACGGCACGCCGTAATGCTCCAGCTCGATCACGGCGGCGGGCGCGTTCTTGCACATGTATTCGATCGCGTCCTGGTCGCCGAGCCAGTCGGAACCCTTGATCGTGTCGTAGAAGTGGAAGCGCCAGTCGTCCTCGCCCATGTTGCCGAGCGCGGCCGAGATGCCGCCCTGCGCCGCCACGGTGTGCGAGCGGGTCGGGAACACCTTGCTGATGCAGGCGGCCTTGAGGCCTTTCTCGGCGAGGCCGAACGTGGCGCGCAGGCCGGCGCCGCCGGCACCGACCACGATCACGTCGTACTTGTGCTGCTGGATCTTGTAGCTTTCCATCGAACTTCAGACTCCCAATGCGATGCGCAGTACAGCCAGCACGCTCACCAGTGCGCCGAGCACCGCGAGAAACTTGACCAGCACCAGCAGGGAGATTTCCTTCCAGCGGGTGTGCACGTAATCCTCGATCACCACCTGCAGGCCGAGTGCGGCATGCCAGAACGCGGTGATCGCGAAGGCGATCAGCAGCGCCGCATTCCACGGCCGGCCGATCGTGTAGTGGGCGGTGGCGTAGTCGGCGTGCAGCAGGCCGAGCACGAGGCCCACGAACCAGATGCCCAGCGCCACCAGCGCCGCGGCCGTGACGCGCTGGGTCCACCAGTGGGCGACGCCGGATTGCGCCGAACCAAGCCCGCGCGCGGCCTTCAACGGATCCCGCAGCTCGTTCGCACTCATGCCGCACCTCCGGCCGTCAGCACATAGGCCCAGACGAGGGCGGTCAACACGATGCTGCCGATCACCGCCAGCCAGCTCGAGCGCACGAACTGGGGAATCTCGTAGCCCGCGCCGGTGTCCTGGATCAGGTGGCGGATGCCGTTGCACAGGTGGTAGAACAAGGCCCAGCTCCAGCCGAACAGCAGCAGCAGTCCGGGCGGGCTGCCCACGCAGATCTTGAATTGATCGAAGCTCCGCTCGCCGCCGGCCAGCTCGAGCAGGCCCCACAGGACGAGCAGCGTGCCGAAGGCCAGGGCGACACCGGTGACGCGATGCACGATGGAACTGGCCATCTGCACTTGCCATCGATATATCTGAAGATGCGGAGAGAGCGGTCGTCGCGTATCTGCCATGGCGGCTTTCCTGGGTGGAATCGCTGATGTCGATCTGATGTCCATGCCGATGTCCATGTCCGGCCTGCTAACCGCGCAGCTCCATGATGCGACCAGCGTCGGTACAGCTGCGCCAGTTCAGAAGTCGATACAGCGCCCGTTCTTCTCCCAGTCGCCGTAACGGGTGGGGTCGGGAGCCGGCCGCTCCACTGGTGTCTTTCCAGGCACGGAACGATTGGGCGCGACGGCTGATTCCACCGGAACGGGGGCAGGGTTTGACTCGACTGGCGGGGAGGTATCGGACATGGTTTGTTAGCCAAACAAGGTTAATACTTGCAGCTAGTCAGCACAACCTCCCTGGCCTCGGCTCGCCACGGCGACAGCCTCGCCGATCCGCGCGATCCGATGGTTGCCCGGGAATGATTCTCACGCTCCCTTGCGTCCACACCCGACCACCCCAATCCTTGGTTCCATGCCGATACCCTACCGTGCCGAAACCATGCAGATCGCCGGGCCCGATGCCATGGCGTTCGCGCACGCCCAGTTCAGCAGCAAGGTCACTGCTCTTGCAACGGGCCAGTGGCAATTCAGCGCGTGGCTCGATCCGCAAGGGCGCGTGCGCGCGCTGTTCCATCTGGCCCGAATCGCCGACGACCGACTGCTCCTGCTGTTGCGCGGCGGACGCGCCGGACCGATGGCCGAAGCGCTGCGACGCTTCGTGTTTCGTTCGAAGCTCGCCGTCACCGACGCGGCACCACGGGCATTGACTGCGGGACCGGCGCTGCCGATGCATGTCGTCCTCGACGAGGGAGACGCACTGTCGCTCGGCTGCGGCACCCACAGCCTGCAGATCGCGGACGCCGCATCCGGCGGCGACGACCGTTGGCGCCTGCTGCAGTTGCACGAGGGTTGGCCATGGCTGCCCGAACCGGCATTGGGCGATTTGCTGCCGCCCGCGCTGTCGCTGCAACGACTGCAGGCTGTCGTCATCGACAAGGGCTGTTATCCGGGCCAGGAAATCGTGGCGCGACTGCACTATCGGGGCGGACACAAGCAACACCTTCACAGCGTCGAGTTGCTGCAGGCGGCAACCAGCGGCGAAGCATTGCGCATGCACGGAACCGATGCCGGCCGCCTGCTCGACGTCGTCGTCACCGATGCGCGCATCGAGGCACTGGCCGTACTGCGCGACGACGTCGTTGCACAGGCGATCGATGGACGGCCAAACGCATTCGACGACAATCGGGTAATTCATCTCGGCACAGCATGGCCGGCGTGATTCGCAAAAAGTGAGTGCATGTTAAATGCCGGCATCCGGGCACTTGTGCCCGAAGCGATCCGCCACTAGGCTTCGCCGATCGAATATCGCAGCATCCGGAACATCGGGATGCTGATGTACGCGACGAACCGGAAGATTCCGGATCGGCGCGACCCGGCAGAAAACCGCCGGATGGCATGTCCGCATCGCATCGATACAGGTGCGAAGGAGCTGCCTGGCAACACGGCCGAAACGGCACGCGCAGCGCCAGAGCAGCAATCAACCCGACCGGCACCATACAAGCCGATACCAGCCACAATCCCGTGGCGAAGCGTCCAACCCCGATTCCGGTTGTGGCGAGAAATCCAGGTGGAACGGCCTGCCCGCCCGTCCACCGCAATGGCGCACAAAGCTTGCAGTCTGCTTTGCGCGTACAGCACGTTGGAGGCAGATACGATGAATCTTTCCCTGTTGTTGTGGCTGACGACCTTGTTTCCCCAACCCGTCGCCGACCATGCCTGCCTGGCCACCACGGTATACCTGGAGGCCCGCAGCCAACCCACAGTCGGCCAGCTCGCCGTGGCGGAAGTGGCGCTGCGGCGCCGCGATCGCGGCCAGTGGGGCCATACCTTGTGCAAGGTGGTCACCGCTCCGCATCAGTTCGCGACCACCACCACTCCCGGGTCGTTCGACATAACGAACCTGCAGGCGTTCGAAAAGGCATGGACCATCGCCGGCAAGTCGATCAGCAACTGGCAGTTGCCCGCCGGCAAGCGCCGCCTCGTGGTGCCGCACGCCGATCACTTCGCCACCGTCGACATCGCTCCGGCCTGGTCCATCAACCGCCCGAGCGTCACGATCGGCGACCATGCCTTTTACGCGGTGAACTGATCCGGCCGCTGCCGCGCCCGGCGCCCCGCACCAATGAAAAGGCCCTCGATCGAGGGCCTTTTCATTGGTGATTGAATGGACGTCCATCCATATGGACGTCCATTTCGAAGCTACGGAAATCCGGCTCGCGACAGGCCGACCGCGGCAACCTCCGCAAATGCCGGCTCAGTGTGCGTCCGAGACGGCCGTCACGCCTTCCTGCACCTGCACCCGGTCGCCCGGATCGTGATCCATGCGTACCGTGCGGGTGACCCCGTTGTACTCGTAGCGCACGTCATAGCCGACGATCTTGCTGACCGGATTGTCGACCGTTTCGCATTGGCGCTCCGTGGATGTGGTCACCTGGCCATGCTGGCGACTGGCTTCGATCCGGTTGCCCGCATAGCCGCCGCCGACCGCTCCGGCCACGGTAGCCAGCGTGTTGCCCTTGCCGCCGCCGATCTGGTGGCCGAGCAGCCCGCCCACCACCGCGCCGATGGCGGTGCCGGCAATCCGGTGCTGGTCCTTCGGCGGCTCGGTATGCGTGACAACCTGGTCGCGGCAAACCTGCCTCGGATTGTGTTCCGTCCTGCGAACCGGGTCGACGCTGACGACCTTGGCGTATCTGACGCCGCCATTCGCGCCATCGGCCGCCCCCGAGGAGGCGGTGCCGCCATCGGAGGTACCGGCATCGGCATTGCGGTTGCACGCCGCCAGGCTTACCGCAAGCGCTGCCACCATAGTGGTACTGAGTACGTTGACCATCAGCTTGTTCATCGATCGTCTCCTCTGTTTGTTGTGGCAATGTCCGACCTGGCAATGCCCGACCCTTCGCCAGTCCGCCCGCGCAATGATCCGCGCGACCATTGAACAGTCGCCCGGCTGAATCAAGGCTTGCTCGTTTTGTTACGGTATCTTCACGCTGGATTTGCAGAAGTTCCCGATGGCCTCCGGACGATACCAAGTCATGCCCAAGCTCGTCGACAGCCACGTCCACCTCGACGACGCCTCCTTTGACGCGGATCGCGAAACCGTGATCGAGCGCGCCCATCGCGCGGGAGTGGAAAGCATGCTCGTGCCTTCGGTCGACGCAGCCAGCTGGCCGCGGATCAAGGCGCTCTGCGCCGGTCATCGCGCGCTGTTTCCCGCCTTCGGCCTGCACCCGATGTATCTGGCACGACATGTGCCGGGCCATGTCGACGAACTGACCGCTTGGCTGGATGACGGCAGCGCGGTCGCGGTCGGCGAGATCGGCCTTGATTTCCACGTGAGCGGCCTCGATCGGGATCTGCAGCGGCACTATTTTCTCGGCCAGTTGCGGCTTGCCCGCGAACGGGATCTGCCGGTGATCGTGCATGCGCGAGGCGCGCTGGAGGAAGTGATCCTGGCGTTGCGCCGGACCCCCGACCTGCGCGGCGTGGTCCACAGTTTTTCCGGCAGTCTGGAGCAGGCGCGGCGCCTGTGGGCGATCGGCTTTCATCTGGGCATCGGCGGCCCGGTCACCTACGACCGCGCGCAACGCCTGCGCCGCATCGTGGCGCAGATGCCGATCGAGTTCCTGCTGCTGGAAAGCGATGCGCCGGACCAGCCGGATGCCGGCCATCGCGGCCGGCGCAACGAGCCCGCCAGGGTGGTCGAGGTATCGCGCTGCATCGCCGCATTGCGCGGCCTGCCGGAGGCGGAGCTGGCCAGCGCGACCACCGGCAACGCGCGACGCCTGTTCGATCTCGACCGGCACGCCTGAGCCCCGCCCTGCAGGCGCCGCTTGCAAGGCGGCTCCAGCATTGCTATCTTTTATTTCATTGATGAAATGTTTTCTGGTGAAATGGCAAACCTGACGAAATGCATCGACATGATGGACGAAGGCATCGGGCGGGTGAGCACGGTCATCCCGCAGATGCCCAAGGCCGAGGCGCGGTTGAGCCGGCTGGTGCTGATGGTCGGCTCCAGCCTGGAGCAGGAGCTCGAGGCAAGACTGAAGCCGCACCAGCTCAATCACAGCGACTTCCTCACCCTGATGATCCTCTACAGCCGTCCGGACGGCCATTCCACGCCCGGGGAGCTGTGCGAATTCACCTCGCAGGGCGCCACCAACATGACGCGCATCGCCAATGCGCTGGTGAAGCGCGGCCTGATCACGCGCCGCGCCGGCGAAGCGGATCGGCGCTGCGTTTTGATCCACATCACCGCGGCCGGCCGGCGCCTGGTGCAGAAGATGCTGCCGCCGCTGTTCCCCAGCATCAGCGCCATGTTCGCCGGCTTCAGCGAAGCCGACAAACGCCATCTGAGCCGGTTGCTGCGCAAGCTTGCGCACAATCTCGACCAGCTGAGCGAAGCCCCCCACCCACCGAGGACGCCGCGATGAAGCATGTTTTGCTCCGCGTTCGCACGACGTTGGCCGCCGCGATGCTGCTGGCGCTCGTCGCCTGCACCATGCCGCCGGCGAAACTCGCCCGCCCCGAGCTGCGCAACGACGTGCCGCTAGCTGGCCTGGCCGCGCCGACGCGCGCCGGCTGGCCCGCCGCACAGTGGTGGCGCGGCTACGACGATCCGCAATTGGACGACCTGATGGACCTGGCGATGCGGCAGGCGCCGGATCTGGCACTGGCGCGCAGCCGCGTGCGCGGCGCCGAACAGTCGGCGCGACTGGCAGCTGCGCAACTGGGCCTGGCGGTCAACGGCAACGTGCAGTTCTCGCGCCAGCGCCTGAGCGAGCACGGCCTGATCCCGACCCGGTTTCTCGGCCTGACGTGGTACGGCCAGACCGACCTCGGCGTGCAGTTGCAATACGACTTCGACTGGTGGGGCAAGAAGCGTTCGACCATGGAGGCGGCACTGGATCAGGCGCACGCCGCCGAGGCCCAGCGCAGTGCCGCCGCCCTGGCGATCCAGTACGCCGTCGCCGACACCTACTTCAGCTGGCAGGCCGATCAGGCGCGACTGCAGCTGGCCGGCCAGCTGCTCGCCACCCAGCAGCGGTTCGCGCAGATCGCCCGGATGCGGGTGAAACAGGGCGTGGACCTGCCGGACGAGGCGCAGAAGGCGCGGGCGCAACTGGCCGCCGTGCGCGAGCTGCGGGTCTCGCTCGCGGGTTCGGCACGGATCCGCCGGGCGGCGCTGGCCTCGCTGCTTGGCCTGGCCCCTGCGCAGATGCCGGCGCTGCGGGC
Organism: Pseudomonadota bacterium; assembly: GCA_028873095.1. Classification (GTDB taxonomy): domain Bacteria; phylum Pseudomonadota; class Gammaproteobacteria; order Xanthomonadales; family Rhodanobacteraceae; genus Rhodanobacter. Next base: position 10,654 of record JAGWMU010000030.1, read on the forward strand.
CCGCCCGCTGCCCCCGATCGAGCGCGGCATACCGGCCGATGCCGGGCTGGACCTCATCGCGCGCCGCCCGGACATCGCCGCCAGCCGCTGGCAGGTCGAGGCCGCGCTGCGGCAGACCGACACCGCACGTGCCGAGTTCTTTCCGGACGTCAGCATCACCGCGCTGGCCGGGCTGTCCAGCATCGACATCGACAAGCTGTCCTCCGCCGGCAGCCGGGTCTTTGCGCTGACCCCGGCCGTGCACCTACCGATCTTCAACAACGGCCTGATCAAGGCCAATTACGGCTTGAGCCGGGCCCGGCTGGACGCCGCGGTGGCGCAGTACGACAGCACCGTGCTGGCGGCCGCGCGCGAGGTGTCCACGCAGGCGCTGGGCGCCGAACAGATCGCGGCGAGCCGTCGCGAGCAGCAGGTCCGGCTCGCGGCGGACGCGCGACTGCTGGCCAGCGCGCAGGCGCGCCTGGACCGGGGCGTGCGCGATGCCCGCGAGAGTCTTGCCGCACGCGAGCGGTTGCTGCAGCAACGCGACGACGCAGTCCAGCTTCACGCGCAGGCACTGGCCACCGACCTGGCCCTGATCAAGGCGCTCGGCGGCGGCTACCGCGACAGCGGCAGTCCCGCCGCAGCGCCAGCAAGCACGCAATCCACACCCGCCAGAATCACCGCCGGAGCCGCCGATCATGAGCGCCATTGAGTCCGACCAGCCGCAAGCCGGCAACAACGACAGCGGCATGGCCGCCAGGGACCCGGCCCGGCGCCGACGCATGCTGCTGATCGTGGCGAGCGTGTTCGCCCTCGCCGGACTGATCTGGTTCCTGCTGTGGCTGCTGGTGTTCTCCACCCGCGAAAAGACCGACGACGCCTACGTCGACGGCAACCAGGTGGCGATCTCGGCGCAAGTGCCCGGCACCGTGGTGGCGATCCTGGCGGACGACACCCAGCGTGTCGAGGCCGGCCAGGTGCTGGTCCGGCTGGATCGCACCGATGCCGAAGTGCGCCTGCAGCTGGCACGCGGCGTGCTGGCACAGGCCGTGCGCAGCGTGCGCCAGCAGACCAGTTCGGCCAGCCGGGCCGATGCGCAGGTCACCGTGCGCCGGCTCGATCTGGCCCGGGCGCAAGACGACCTGCGGCGGCGCCTGCCGCTGCTCGCCGCCCGTGCCGAGTCGCCCGAGATCGTGCAGCACCTGCGCGATGGGGTGGCGCAGGCGAAGGCGGCCCTCGCTGCGGCACAGGCCCAGGCCAATGCCGCGCATGCCGCCATCGAGGGCACCGACGTGGCCAACAACCCGGCCGTGATGCAGGCACGCGCCAACTTTCGCGCGGCATGGATCGCCGCGCAGCGCGACGCCATCTACGCCCCGGTCTCCGGCTACGTCGCCGAGCGCAGCGTGCAGCTGGGCAACAGCGTGCAGCCCGGCCAGCAGCTGATGACGGTGATCCCGCTGCACCAGCTGTGGGTGGATGCGAACTTCAAGGAAAGCCAGCTGCGCCGCATCCGCATCGGCCAGCCGGCGGAAGTGGCGTCGGACCTGTACGGCGGCGGCGTCGAATACCACGGCAAGGTGGTCGGCATCGGCGCCGGCACCGGCAGCGTGTTCTCGCTGCTGCCGGCACAGAACGCCACCGGCAACTGGATCAAGGTGGTGCAGCGCGTGCCGGTGCGCATCGCGCTGGACGGCCCGAAGCTGGACCGGCATCCGCTGCGCGTGGGCCTGTCCACCGAGGTCACCGTCGACACCCGCAACGACAGCGGCCGCGTGCTGGCCACCGCCCCCGCGCGGCAGCCGGTGGCGCAGACCGGCGTCTACGACCGGATGGCCCGCCAGGCCGATGCACAGGCCGAGCAGGTCATTCGCGACAATCTTGCCCGTACCGCCGCCGCGAACTGAGCCACGCCATGGCCGCCACGCCGAACGACGCCGCACCATCGAAGCCGCTGCAAGGCGCTCCGCTGGCCCTGCTCACCATCGCGGTCGCGTTCAGCACCTTCATGGAGGTGCTGGACATGACCATCGTCAACGTGTCGGTACCGCACATCGCCGGCAGCTTGGGCGTGAGCCCCAGCGAAGGCACCTGGACGATCAGCTCGTACGCGCTGGCCAGCGCGATCATGCAGCCGCTGACCGGATGGATCGCGCGACGCTTCGGCGAAGTGAAGACCTTCGTCGGATCGGTGCTGATGTTCGTGGTGTTCTCGATGCTGTGCGGCCTGGCCACCAGCATGCCGATGCTGGTGATCGGCCGGCTGCTGCAGGGCGCCGGTTCGGGCCCGATGGTGGCGCTGTCGCTGACCCTGCTGCTGTCCAATTACCCGAAGGAAAAGCAGGGCATCGCCCTGGCGCTGTGGGCGATGACCGTGGTGGTCGCGCCGATCTTCGGCCCGATCCTGGGCGGCTGGCTGACCGACAACCTCTCCTGGCCATGGATCTTCTACATCAACCTGCCGGTCGGGCTGCTCGCCGCGGCGGTCACCTGGATTCTGCTGCGCAAACGCGAAACCCCGACCAGCAGGGCGCCGATCGACGTCATCGGCCTGCTGCTGCTGGTGTTCGGCGTGGGCGCCCTGCAGTTCATGCTGGACAACGGCAACGACCACGACTGGTTCTCCTCGCCGATGATCACCGTGCTGGGCATCACCGCGCTGGTCTGCCTGACTTTCCTGGTGGTCTGGGAGCTCAACGCGAAGCATCCGGTGGTCGAACTGTCGCTGTTCAGGCAGCGCAACTTCACCGTCGGCGTGATCGGACTGTCGCTGGGCATGTTCGCGTTCTTCGGCATCAACGTCGTATTTCCCCTGTGGCTGCAGATCACCCTCGGCTATACCGCGACCTGGGCCGGGCTGGCCACCGCGCCGGTCGGCGTGCTGGCCTTCCTGATCGCCCCGCTGCTTGGACGCAATCTGCACCGCCTCGAGCTTCGCTCGGTGGTGACGTTCGCCTTCATGGTGTTCGCCGGCACCGCCTACTGGTTCTCGACCTTCGACAGTTCCGCCTCGTTCTCCTCGCTGATCCTGCCGCGCTTCATCATGGGCCTGGCGATCCCGTGCTTCTTCATCCCGTTGAACCAGATCTACCTTTCCGGCCTGCCGGCCTCGGAGATCGCCAGCGCCTCGGGGCTGTCGAATTTCTTCCGCACCCTGGGCTCGAGCGTCTCGACCGCGGTGATGGTGACGCTGTGGCAGCACCGCGGCGAATACCACCATGCCACGCTGACCGAGAACATCACCCCCGGACACCCGGCTGCCACGCGGTTCATCCAGCAGCTGTCGCATGCCGGGCTGTCGCACATGCAGAGCCTGGGCGTGATCGATCGACTGCTGACCCGCGAGGCGCTGACGCTGGCGGTGAACGACGTGTTCTGGGCCACCGCGGTGCTGTTCGTGCTGCTGATCCCGGTGCTGTGGTTTGCCCGGCCGCCGTTCGGCAGTGCCGGGGCCGTCGGCCACTAGTCGTGGTGCGGCGCGCACGGCGGCATGCACGCCCGGCGATGACTGGTGCATTGCAATATCTTCTGCTAGCTTGTGTCGCATGGCACAAACCAAGCGCACCATCAAGAAGTACCCGAACCGGCGTCTGTACGACACGGAAATCTCCAGCTACATCACGCTGGAGGAAGTCCGCCAGCTGGTGCTGGACAACGAGGACTTCGAGGTCCGCGACGCCAAGAGCGGCGAGGACCTGACCCGTTCGGTATTGCTGCAGATCATTTCCGAGCACGAGGACAAGGGACAGCCGATGCTGTCGCCGCAGTTGCTCAGCCAGATCATCCGCTTCTACGGCGATTCGCTGCAGGGCTTCATGGGACCTTACCTGGAGCGCAGCCTGCAGGTATTCCTTGATCAGCAGACCCAGTTCCGCAGCCAGCTCAACAGCCTGATGGGGCAGACCCCGTGGAACATGCTCAATGACCTGACCGAGCGCAACATGGCGGCATTCCAGGCCATGCAGCGCGGCCTGATGGATACCGCGGCCAAGGCCATGCCCACGCCGGGCGGTGGCCGCGGCGAGAAGAAGTCCGGCTAAGCGCCGTTTCCCCGGCGGCGTGCGATCCCGCACCGCCGTCCCCTGCCCGCTCCCCCGAACGCCGCAGCACAGCATGTGCTGGCCTGCGGCATGTTCGGTCCTGAAGAACCGGCTCGATGAATCAAATCCCGAAGGCAAGGCGCATCGCGGTAGTCACCGGCGGCATGGGTGGCCTGGGCGTGGCAATCTGCCGCCAACTGGCCAACGCCGGCCGGCATGTCATCGCCCTGGACTTGGCCGCGCGCGTCGAGCGCCTGGCGGGTTTGCAGCACGAGCTGGCCGACCTGGAAGGCATCGTCGGGTTCGAGCCGGCCGATGTCAGCGACTTCGAGCAATGCCAGCAGGTGATTGCCCGCATCGAGCAGCAACACGGCGGCATCGACGTGCTGGTCAACGCCGCCGGCATCACCCGCGACACCAGCCTGCGCAAGATGTCGCCGCAGCAATGGCACGAGCTGATGCGGGTGAATCTCGACGGCGTGTTCAACATGTGTCGCCACGTGGTCGACGGCATGAGCAGCCGCGGCTTCGGCCGCATCGTCAACATCAGCTCGGTCAACGGCCAGACCGGCCAGTTCGGGCAGACCAACTACTCCGCCGCCAAGGCCGGCGTGCACGGTTTCAGCATGGCTCTTGCGCGGGAGACCGCACGCAGGGGCGTCACCGTCAATACGGTCTCGCCCGGCTACTGCGACACGCCGATGGTGGCCGCGGTATCCGCCGAAGTACGCGAACAGATCATCGCCGACATCCCGGTGGGCCGCCTCGGCACGCCCGGCGACATCGCGCGTGCCGTCGGCTTTCTGGCCGCCGACGACGCCGGCTACCTCACCGGCATCAACCTGCCGGTCAACGGCGGGTACTTCATGAGCTTCTGAACGAGGGCTGGCTGCGCCCCGGGCGCAGCCAGCCGCATCGGACCCGCAGCAAAAACCCCCGGAGGACTCTCCGGGGGTTTTTGCTGACTGGATTGCGTCGGCCGTCTCCGCAACGCAACGGCACGCGGAGCGGCAGCAACGCGTGCCTGGCTAGCGCCCGAGGTCGCTCAGGAAACGGTTGGTGTATTCCAGCGGCGACGTACCGCCGACCGAGTTGCAGGTCGGGGAGGCATAGCCCGAGTTCGACTGGCACGGGGTGTCGCGATCCAGCGACCAGAAGTGCAGTCCGGCCAGCCCCTGCTGCACGGCATAGTTGGTGACGGTATCCACGTCGGCCATGCTGAACAGCTCGCTGGAGACATCGTTCACGCCGATCATCGGGGTAAGCTCGATCTGGCTGGCCGGGATGCCGTAGGTGTGCTCCAGGTTCAAGGCCGCCTGGATCGCGGACTGGCCCATGTCGCACTGGCCGTTGGCGACGACGCAGACGCCCGCGCTGGGCGAACCGAAGTCCATCACCATCAGGTTGATGGTGTAGTTCGGCAGGTTCGCCGCCTTAACCGCCCGCACCACCATGTCGCCCAGCCCGTTCACCCCGCCGTAACTGCCGTCAGACGCGGCCAGCGTGGCCAGCGTGAACGAGAAGCGGAGGTTGGGATACAGCGTGTGCGCATAGGCCGCCTCGGAGACCAGGCTGTCGATTTGCGCCTGCGTCTGCCCGCCCTCGATGTCGAAATCCACCCCGACCATCCGGGGCGACATGTAGCGGGACAGGAACTGCGCCATGCCGCTGGGCGTGGAGCAGGTGAAGGTGCCCGCCTGGCCGCCGGTGGACACCACGTAGTTCAAGCCGGCGTTCACCAACGGCTGGACATTGGCGCTGGCGAAACTCGCCGCGGGAACGCCACCCCAGTTTTCACTGCCGCACTCGCCCGTGGCGAAAGCCAGCGTGATCGCGCCGAGTTTCGGCACGACGGTGGAAACCAGGCTGCCGCTTCCGACCACCGGCATCACCGTGCCGGTAACCGCCGTGCTCATGACGTCGGTCGTCCAGTTCAAGTTGATGGTGACGTCCTTGTAGGGACTGAACAGCAAGCCACTGACGGAGCCCGAACCGCTGCCGCTGCCGGATCCGCTGCCTGAACCGCTGCCTGAGCCACTGCCGCTGCCGCCCGAGCTTCCGCCGCTGGAACCCGTACAGGAGCCGAGTACGGTCCAGGGCTGGCCGGAACCGGCGGCGCCACTGTGCGTGGCGGGGTCGTCGCCCTGGGTCCACCAGTTGGCTGCGTAGTTCTCCCCGTTTTCGCTGACCTGCGCCCCGCCGTTGTATGCCGTGGCCACGTCCCAGGCGGCGGCGCAATCACCGGAGCCCGAACCCGAACCCGAACCCGATCCTGTTCCCGTTCCGGACCCCGACGAGCCGCCACAGGCGCCCTCGGACGTCCACGGCTGGCCGCTGCCGGCCGGGCCGTTGTTGCTGGCGGGGTCGTTTCCCTGCGTCCACCAGTTCGCCAGATAGTTCGTACCGTTTTCGCTGGCCACAGCGCCACCGCCGTAGGCCGTCGTTGCATTCCATGCCGCCGAGCAGGCTGGAACGGATTGGGCCGCCACGGACTGCAGCGGCAGCATGGCAAGCAAGGCCACCGACATTCCGGTGCCCATGACACTGCCCAGCGCACTGACGGCCAAGCCGGACCACACAGCTGATCGCTTCACAAACATGAGACGTCTCCTGAAGGAATTTCATCGCTACGAGTGGGTTTTCCAGGCGATTCGATCGCCGCGTTCCGATCAGCCGCGCAAGGACAGGCGCCGTGCTTCCCCCTGCGTCACTCCCCCTGCAAGCAGCCCGGAACTGTCCTGTAGTACACAGAAATGACAACGTTGTCTATGGGAATAATTCCAAAGCGTGACGCGCGCATGAAAGCGGCGTAACTGCCGCAGGCGCGCCCACCCGGCCTGCACAACAGCCCCAACAGGAAGCAAACAACCGCGACCCAATGAACAGTTTTCAGTATTCAAATTACTGTTTTTAATGACAATATATGTTTGCATCCGGATACCGTGCTGGCGCGCAACCGCTGCGGGCACCGCCTCGTAGGCATCCCCTGCATTGCCTGGAAAATGCCAAGCGACGGTGCCAGGCGTGAGCCATGGGCACGGGCGACGCTGTTCATGTCGTAGGCCGGATCGCCAAGCTTTGGCGCTGACGGGACAAATGGATGACAATGTTGTCTTTTTGCATCGGACGAAAGCCAGCGGGTGCCCTGCCCTGTGCACGACGCGCTGCCACCACACCACACCGCGCCTGGCGCCAGCGGCCCGGTCCACGCGCCTTGCCGCCGACCGTCCGATGCTCGGCACGAGCCTGGCCGGCCGGGGATTGCGCCGGCACCCGGCTTGCGGAACAGTGCAGCGACTTTCTTCACGGATCGCACCATGGCGCAGCAACCCATCACCCTCATCGGCGGCGGCCTGGTCGGCGCCTTGCTGGCACTGCAGCTGGCGCAGCGCGGCTTTGCGGTGGAGGTCTACGAGAAGCGACCGGATCCGCGCCGATCGGGCTTTCCCGGCCGCTCCAGCGCATCCGGCGGCAGCGACACGGGGCCATCGCTGGACATCGGCGGCCGCTCGATCAACCTGGCGCTGGCCGAACGGGGCCTGCAGGCCCTGCGCCTGGCCGGGCTGGCCGAGGATGTGCTGCAGCGTGCGGTGATGATGCGCGGACGCATGGTGCACGACCGCGACGGCAACAGCGGCCTGCAGCGCTACGGCGTGGACGACAGCGAGGTGATCTGGTCGGTCTCGCGCAGTGCGCTGAATGTCCTCCTGCTGGACGCGGCCGAGGCCGCCGGCGTGCAGCTCCATTTCGGACAGGGGCTGGTCGGCGCCGATCTTGCCGGGCAGCGCATCCGCCTGGCCGGCAGCGACGGCGTCGAACGCGACACGCCGGTCGGCTTGCTGATCGGCGCGGACGGCGCCGGTTCGGCGCTGCGCGCCGCCATGCATGCGCATGCCCCGCTGGGCGAGCGCGTCGAACCGCTCGGTCATGGCTACAAGGAGCTGGAGATTCCGCCGGCCGACGAACTGCCCGTGGCCGTGCGGCAGCGCAGCGGCGGGCACCACCTGTTCGCGCTGGAGCCGCACGCCCTGCACATCTGGCCGCGCGGCGGCTACATGTGCATCGCGCTGCCGAACGTCGAGGGCAGCTTCACCGTGACCCTGTTCCTTCCCGGCCGGGGCAGCGTCCCCAGTTTCTCCGTCCTGCCCGACGCGCAGGCCGCCGCCGCGTTCTTCGGCGAGCAGTTCCCGGACCTGCTGCCGTTGATCCCTCAATTCAACGCGGATTGGGACAACCACCCGGTCGGCAGCCTGTCGACGCTCTATCTCGACCGCTGGCATGTGGGCGGGCAGGCGCTGCTGGTCGGCGACGCCGCCCACGCCATCGTGCCGTTCCACGGCCAGGGCATGAACTGCGGCTTCGAGGACACCGTGCTGCTGGCCAGCCTGCTGGCCGCCGCACCGCGCGACAGTGCCGAGGTGTTCGCCGAGTTCCAGCGCGTGCGCCAGCCCGACACCGACGCGATCGCCGCGATGGCGCTGGAAAACTACATCGAGATGCGCGACTCGGTGGCCGATCCGCACTACCTGGCCAGGCGCGAACTGGGCGCCCTGCTCGCTGCACGCGCGCCCACGCATTTCATGGCGCGTTACCGCATGGTCTCGTTCACCCACCTGCCCTATGCCTACGCACTCGAACGCGGCCGTGCGCAGGACGCGCTGCTGGAACGATTGCTGGACGGATCGACACGCGCCACGGACGTCGATCTCGACGCCGCCGCGACCATGCTGAAGGCCACCTTGCCGCCGCTGCCCGCACTGCGTGGATGACGACCTGCCCGCAAGATTCCAGGCCACCGACTATCGGGTGCGCCTGCCCCGTGGCGGCTGGGCCACGATCCGCATCGGCGAACCGCTGCCGCCAGCGCTGCGGGCGCTGGCCGGCCCGCAGCCGTGGGGCTTCGTCACCGCCTGGAATCCGCGCTCGCAGGCATGCAGCCGGCCGCGCAACCGCGATGCGCAGCGGCGGCTGCTGGCGGCCCTGCAGGCGTCGCCGAGCACCGTCGCGATCCGCCCCGCGCTCGGCGTGGGCAAGGACTGGCGCGAACCCAGCCTGTTCGTCACCGGCCTCGATACAGCCGCGCTGGACGCGCTGGCGCTGCGGCACGGACAACTAGCCTACCTCCACGGCGAATCCGGCGACCCGGCGCGTCTGCGCTGGCTGTAACGCCGATTTGCCGCAGGAGCGCGCAGGGTGCGCTCCTGCACAAGTGGCGGAACCATTCGGGACGCCCCGCGGTTTCCGGCAAGCGGCAGCACGCCGCATGGACAAGTGGCACCGGCATTGCGGACAATCGCAGAAATGACCGCCGTCCCGATCGCCGCACCGTTGCTCGAAGCGCGAGCCCTGAGCTTCCACCGCCAGGACGAGCCGGTATTCGCCCCGCTGGATTTCCAGTTGCGTGCCGGCGAACTGGCGCTCGTCGAGGGCGACAACGGCAGTGGCAAGACCACCTTGATGCGCATCCTCGCCGGCCTGCTGCACGTCAGCGCGGGCGAGCTGCGCTGGCGCGGCGAGCCATTGCAGCGCGACCGCTGCGGCGGCGACATTCTGTTCCTGGGCCACCAGCTCGGCCTCAAGGGCGATTTCAGTCCGCGCGAAAACCTGCGCGTCGCCGCCGGCATGAACGGCCGGCGCGAGGGTTTGTCCATCGCGGCGGTGCTCGCCGACATCGGCCTGCGCGGTTACGAGGACGAACCGGTGCGCCGGCTTTCCGCCGGCCAGCGCAAACGCGCCGCGCTGGCCCGGTTGCTGTTGCTGCCGGCCACGCTGTGGCTGCTCGACGAACCGTATGCCAACCTCGACCGCATCGGCATCGCGCTGGTCAACCGGCTGCTGGAGGCGCATGTCGCGCGCGGCGGCGCGGCCCTGGTCACCAGTCACGGCGCCGTAAGCTTCCATGGCGGCGAACCCCAACGGATCCACATGCATGACTGAGGTTCGCGCCATGACGACGCCCGGCGGCGCCCGCGCCGCCGTTTCCCGCGCCGCGGCCGCCGCCGGAAAAGCGCGGGGCGCCATCGCATGAGCCGCGCCGGTACGTCCGCGGCCTGCGTCGCGATGCTGCGGCGCGACCTCACGCTGGCCTGGCGTCGGCGCGGCGACATCACGATGCCGGTGCTCTACGCGCTGATCGTGACGATGCTGTTTCCGTTCGCGCTGGGGCCGGAGGACGCGCTGCTGCAGCGGATCGCCGGCGGCGTGGTGCTGGTGACCGTCCTGCTGGCGATGCTGCTGGCGCTCGACGCGATGTTCAGCAGCGACATCGAGGATGGCTCGCTGGAGCAACTGGTGATCGCGCCGCAGCCGCTGGCGCTGATGCTGGGCATGAAGATCCTCGCCCACTGGATCACCACCGCATTGCCGCTGATCGTGATCACGCCGCTGCTGGCGGGCATGCTGCACCTGCCCACGGCCGTGATGCCGGTGCTGCTGGCGGCCCTGCTGCTGGCGACGCCGTTGCTGAGCCTGCTCGGCGCCGTGCTGGTGGCGCTGACGGCCGGCACCCGGCGCTCTGGTATGCTGCTGGCCCTGATGTTGCTGCCGCTGTGCGTGCCGGCAGTGATCTTTGCCGCGGGCGCCGTGGCGGCCGCCCAGCAAGGGCTGCCCTGGCTCGCTCCGCTCGCCTGGCTCGGTTCCGCGCTGGCGCTTGCGACGGTGCTGGCGCCGCTGGCCTGCGCAGCCGCTCTCCGTATCGCCCTGGACGCTTGAGTCGAATCATGTCTAACTGGATCCCGCTCTGGGTACACAAACTCGGATCGCCGCCGACCTTCTACCGCTTCGCCGGCGCCTTGATGCCGTGGATGATGGCGCTGGCGCTGCTGTCCGGCGCGATCGGCCTGTACGGCGGGCTGGTGCTGGCGCCCGCCGACTACCAGCAGGGCGATGCCTACCGGATCATCTTCATCCACGTGCCGTGCGCGTGGATGAGCATGTTCGTCTACGCCATGATGGGCGTGTCCTCGGTCATCGCGCTGGTGTGGCGGATCAAGCTGGCCGAAGTGGTGGCGATGGAGTCGGCGCCGATCGGCGCGGCGTTCACCTTCATCACCCTGGTCACCGGCTCGCTGTGGGGCAAGCCGATGTGGGGCACCTGGTGGACCTGGGACGCCCGGCTCACTTCCGAACTGGTGCTGCTGTTCCTGTACCTGGGCGTGATCGGCCTGTACCACGCCTTCGAAGACCGCCGCCAGGGCGCGCGCGCCGCGGCATTCCTGGCGATCATCGGCATCATCAACGTGCCGATCGTGCATTTCTCGGTGGACTGGTGGAACACCCTGCACCAGGGCACCACGGTCAAGCTGTTCGGCCCCTCGAAGATCGCCTGGGCCATGCTCTGGCCCCTGCTGACGATGACGCTGGCGACCAAGTTCTATTACGCCGCCAGCCTGCTCCGCCGCGTGCGCACCGACCTGCTGGCGCTGGAAGGCGGCAAGGACTGGGTACGCGAGATTGCCCGCCTCGAGGACGGCCAATGAACATGCATGCGCTGCAGGTTTTCTTCGCCATGGGCGGCTACGCCGCCTACGTGTGGCCCGCCTATGCGCTGTTTTTCAGCGTGCTGATCGCCGACACCCTCGACCCGGTCATGCGCCGTCGGCGCGTGCTGCGTGAACTTCGCACGCGCCTGGCGCGTCAAAGCGCGCGACAGGGTCGTTCCAACGTTACCTCCACCCCCACCTCCCCGTGACGGGGAAGGCTTGCCGCAATGCCCATGAATCCCACCCGTAAACGCAGGCTCATCATCGTGACCCTGGTCGTCGCCGCGGCCTCGCTGGCGATCGGCCTCGGCGTCTACGCGCTGCAGCAGAACATGAATTACCTGTTCACCCCGAGCCAGGTGCTGTCGGGGCAGGCGAACCGCTACCGGACATTCCGGCTCGGCGGCATGGTCAAGGCCGGCTCGATCCAGCGCAGCGACAAATCGCTCAAGGTCACCTTCACCGTGGTCGACGCCGGCGGCGCGATGCCGGTCGAATACACCGGCATCCTGCCCGA
>JAGWMU010000214.1 GCA_028873095.1 Pseudomonadota bacterium
ATCAGCCGCGCATGCATCGCCCGCACGCCGATCAGGCCGAGCATTTCCACCAGCATCACCACCGCCACGATCAGGCCGACCGGCAGGAATTTCACGAAGCCCTCGCGCATCTTTTCCTGGTCGATATCGAGCATCATCACCACGAACAGGAACAGCACCATCACGGCGCCGACGTAGACCACGATCAGCGCCAGGGCGAGGAACTCGGCCTCGGCCAGCATCCACAGGCAGGCGGTGCTGAAGAACGTGAGCACCAGCGCCAGCACCGCATGCACCGTGTTGCGCAGCGTGATGACCGCCAGCGCGGCCGCTACGGTGACGAAGCCGAAGCCGTAGAAACAGATGATTTGGAACAGTTGGGGATTCATCGTGGGCCTCAGCGGTACGCCGCATCTTGCGCGCGGTCGGCGGCAATCTGCTGCTCGAAGCGATCGCCGATGGCGAGCAGCTTCTGCTTGCTCATCACGCTCTCGCTGCGTTGCTCGAAGTGGTACTCGTGGATGCCGGTCTCGACGATGGAATCGACCGGACAGCTCTCCTCGCAGAAACCGCAGTAGATGCACTTGAACAGGTCGATGTCGTAACGCGTGGTGCGACGCTGGCCATCGGACTCGCGCGGCGCCGAGTCGATGGTGATCGCCAGCGCCGGGCAGACCGCCTCGCACAGCTTGCAGGCGATGCAGCGCTCTTCGCCGTTCGCGTAGCGGCGCAACGCATGCAGGCCGCGGAAGCGGTTCGACTTCGGGATGTGCTCGGCCGGGTAACGCATGGTGTACTTCGGCTTGAACAGGTAGCGCATGGTCAGACCCATGCCCTTGAGCAGCTCGGCCAGGAGCAGGCTGTTGAAATAGCTGATTATGCGTTTCATCGGATTTCTCAGGCCCCCGCGATGCCGTAGTACTTCATGCAGCCGGCCACCAGCACCCACACGATGGCGATGGGAATGAAGACCTTCCAGCCCAGCCGCATGATCTGGTCGTAGCGGTAGCGCGGGAACGTGGCGCGGAACCACAGGAACATGAAGGCGAACACGAACGCCTTGGCGAACAGCCACAGGAAACCGGCGTGGCCGACCAGACCCCAGCTCGCGGGGAACGGGCTCAGCCAGCCGCCCATGAACAGGATCGAGGCCAGGAAGCTGACCAGGATCATGTTGGCGTATTCGGCCAGGAAGAAGATCGCGAACGCCGAGCCGGAATATTCCACGTGAAAGCCGGCGACGATCTCCGATTCGCCCTCGGCCACGTCGAACGGCGCGCGGTTGGTCTCGGCCACGCCGGAGATGAAATAGATCACGAACACCGGCAGCAGCGGCAGCCAGAACCAGTCGAAGAAGCCCTTGCTGCCGGCCTGCGCGTTCACGATGTCGCTGAGGTTGAGGCTGCCGGCCAGCACCAGCACGCAGACCAGGCACAGGCCCATCGCCAGTTCGTAGGAAATCACCTGGGCGGCCGAGCGCATCGCGCCGAGCAGCGCGTAGCGCGAGTTGGAGGCCCAGCCGGCGAGGATGATGCCGTACACGCCCAGCGAGGTCATCGCCAGCAGGTACAGCACGCCTGCGTTGGCGTTGGACAGCACCATCCTGCCGCTGAACGGCACCACCGCCCACGCCGCCAATGCCGGGATCAGCGCCAGCAACGGTGCCATGTAGTACAGGAACCGGTTCGCGCTGGTCGGCAGGATCACTTCCTTGAGCAACAGCTTGGTCACGTCGGCGAACGCCTGCAGCAGGCCGAACGGACCGATCGTGTTCGGCCCCAGACGCACGTGCATCCAGCCGATGACCTTGCGTTCCCAGTACACGAACATCGCCACCGCGATGACCAGCGGCAGCACGATCGCCACGATGTAGGCGATCGGAATCAGGAGCTGATGGATGAGTAGATCCGCCATGACGCTTATGCCCTGCTCAAGGTGATGGCTGCACCGTACGGCGGCAGCGTGGCAGTGAGATCCTGGGCGGCCTCGATCCACGCCGCGCCATCGGGCACGGCAGGGTCGACCGCCAGCGGCAGCAACACGTCATCGACGCGCACCTCGGCGCCGGCAACCAGCCCCAGCCGCCCGGCCTCGGCCGCGTTGACGCGCAGCGCCGGGGCGCGGTTGAGCGGATGGGCGTTGAGCGCGGCGGCACGGCGCAATACCGCATCGCCGCGATAGATCGGCCAGGTCGCGAGACGGGTCAGGCCGCTCGCCGTCGTGGCGCGTGCGGCCAGGGCGTCGCGCGGAGGCGTCGCACGTCCCGCGATGCCCGCGCGCAAGCCGGCAAGATCGTCGAACTCGAACCCGGCCAGCTGCAGCGCGCCGCCCAGCGCGCGCAGTACGCGCCAGCCGGGCCGGGCCTGGCCGGGCGCCTTCGCCCCGGCGGCCACCGCCTGCGCCAGGCCGTCGACATTGACCAGCGTGGCGTCGATTTCCGGCAGCAGCGCGATCGGCAGGATCACGTCGGCCACCTCGCGCAACGCGGCGCTGGCGTAGGCGCTGAACGCCACGACCTGCTCCGCGCCACGCAACGCCTGCAAGGCCGTCTTGCCGTCGGCGAAATCGTGCGGCGGCTCGACGCCGTACAGCACGTACCCGCGACGCGGTTGCGCCAGCATCGCCCGCGCATCCAGCCCGCCAGCGGCCGGCGCCACGCCGAGCCGGGCCAGGCCGATCGCGTTGGCGCCGGACGGCAACTCGTTGTAGCCGGCACCGGTGGCCTGCGCGATGAAGCGGGCGATCGCGCGCAGCCAGGATGCCTGCGGATGGGTAACCGCCGCCTCGCCGACGATCACCACCGCCTTGCCCGGCCCGGCAGCGGCCTGCTTCAGCGCGGCGATCGCATCGTCGTCGCCGGCATCGCTGGCCGCGGCGTCGATCGCCGCCGCCAATGCCGCCGGCGCGACCGCGCCGGCGCCGACGGCGGCCCTGGCCAGCGCCAGCAAGGCATCGACCAGCGCCTGCGGCGGCGCCACCGACTCGCCGGCCAGCTTGTAATTGAAATCGAAATGCGCCGGATTCACGGCGTAGACCTTCGCGCCCTTCTTCACCGCCTGGTGCAGGCGGTGATTCAGCAGCGGCATCTCGTGCCGGAGGTCGGAACCGACCAGCAGGGCCGATCCGACCCGGTCGACCGCGGCCACCGGCAATGCGAACGGCTGCGCCGTCGCGCTGTCGGCAAAGTCGAGCTGCCGCAGCCGGTGATCGACATGCGCGCTGCCCAGCCCGCGGGCCAGCCGCATCAGCAGGTCGCCCTCCTCGTTCGAGGTGGCCGGGTGCACCAGCACGCCCAGCTCGCTGCCCGGCACCTTCTTCAGCGCCTCGACGGCGAACTGCAGCGCATCCTCCCAGCTGGTGGCCTGCCACTGGCCGTTGCGCTTCACTTCCGGCACGCCGATGCGGTCGCCGGCGTACAGGCCCTGGTAGCTGTAGCGGTCGCGGTCGGACAGCCAGCACTCGTTGACCGCCTCGTTGTCGCGCGGCACCGTGCGCAGCACCTCGCCGCGGCGCGCATGCAGCCACAGGTTGGAACCCAGTGCGTCGTGGTAGCCGATGGATGGCCGGGCGATCAGCTCCCACGCCCGCGCGCGGAACTGGAACGGCTTGTTGGTCAGGGCGCCGACCGGGCAGACATCGATGATGTTGCCGGACAGCTCGGTCTGGATCGTCTTGCCGATGTAGGTGCCGATCTGCAGGTTCTCGCCGCGATTCATGCCGCCCAGCTCGTAACTGCCGGCGATCTCGCTGGTGAAGCGCACGCAGCGCGTGCACTGGATGCAGCGGGTCATCTCGGTGGCCACCAGCGGCCCGAGGTTCTCGTCGGCCACCGTGCGCTTGCGCTCGGTGAAGCGCGACACGCTGCGGCCGTAACCGAGCGCGACATCCTGCAGCTCGCACTCGCCGCCCTGGTCGCAGATCGGGCAGTCGAGCGGATGGTTGATCAGCAGGAACTCCATCACGTCGCGCTGGAACTTCAGCGCCTTGTCGGAGCGGGTGAGCACCTTCATGCCCTCGGCCACCGGGGTGGCGCACGCCGGCTGCGGCTTGGGCATCATCCGGCCGCCCATCTCCACGTC
>JAGWMU010000215.1 GCA_028873095.1 Pseudomonadota bacterium
TCCTTGCCGTTGACCATCTTGGTATCGACCACGCGCTCCACGTACACCACCGCCATCGGCTTGCCGACGTTGGCGTTGGTGAAGTCGCCCATCTTCTTGGCGCCGGCGGCGTTGAGCGTGACGTCGACCTTGGGCGTGCCGCTCTGCGTGTCGATGCCGGAGGAGGCATCGGTCAATTCATTGCCGGTCACGATGATGCGCTTGCTCACCAGCACCGGCTCGTGGCTGCCGCGCATGTAGTAGAGATTGGCGTCCGGCGGGATGTTGCCGGTTTGCGCCGCCTGCTGGGCCCGCACGTCGCCGGGCTGGCCGATACCGGCGCGGTACTGCAGCGTGGCGGTGGCGCCGATCAGCTTCTTCGCCTCGGCCGGGTCCTGCACGCCGGCCAGTTCGACCACGATGCGGCTCTCGCCCTGCTGCTGGATCAGCGGCTCGGACACGCCCAGCGCGTTGATGCGGTTGCGCAACGTGCCGAGATTCTGCTTGATCGTGTTGAGCGACAGGGCGCGCAGCTTGTCCGGCTTGATCACGGCATTGAGTACATACCGGTCGCCGGTGGTGGGGCCATCGGACACATTGAGCTCGGCGTATTCGTTGGCGATGTCGTCGGACGCCTTCGCACGGTCCGCGGCCGAGCGCAGGATCACCGCGATGCCCTGCCCGCGCACCGCATTGCGTGCCACCGATTCGTAGCGGATGTGCTTGTCGCGCAGCAGGCTGCGGATGTCGTCCGCGTAGCCGCTCTCCTGCTTGTCGATCACGTCGTTCTCGTCGACCTGCATCAGGAAGTGCACGCCGCCCTGCAGATCCAGGCCCAGCGGCATCGAGCGGGCGCCGATCGCGCGCAGCCAGCCCGGCACCGTCGACTGCAGCTTGAACGCGACCGTGTAGCCGTCGCCCAGCGTGCTCTTCATCGCGTCGGCGCCGCTTTTCTGGACGTCGGCATTGGCGAACGTCGCCAGCAGATGATCGCCCTGCACGCTCACGTTGCCGACGGCGATGTGCTGCGCGGCCAGCGCCGCCGCCACCTTCTGCTGCACGGAGGCGTCGATCGGCGGTGCGCCGTGGTTGGCGGTCACCTGCACGGCCGGTATCGGGATGAAGGCATTGGGCAGCGCATAGACGATGCCGAACACCATCATCAGCGCGACCAGCGCGTACTTCCAGCGGGGAAAATCACTCATGCCTTGCATCCATCAAGGCCACGGCTGCGTGCCGCGGCGTTAGGTGACGATCGGAAAATGTTGCGCGAACCCGGCTGCTTCGACACGCATCCGCTGCCGAAGTGCCGCAATTCAAGCGGATTTCAGCGAGCCCTTGGGCAGTACCTGCGACACCGCGCTCTTCTGCACCTTGACCTTCACGTTGGCCGCGATTTCCAGCGTGATGAAGGTGTCGCCCAGTTCGTCCACGCGCCCGGCGATGCCGCCGTTGGTGACGACCTCGTCGCCCTTGGCCAGCGCGGCGAGCAAGGCGGCGTGTTCCTTCTGCCGCTTCATCTGCGGGCGGATCATCATGAAATACATCAGGCCGAACAGCACCACGACCATGATCATCATGGATATGCCGCCACCGGCGGGCTGCGCCGCGGCGGCCTGGGCGACCACTAAGGAGATCGGAAAACTCATCAGTCTGTCTCGCAAGTTGTGGCGCAGCCGAGGGTCTCAGCCGGACGCCCGATATTGAAGATCGCCGATTATGCCATATCGTTGCCGAAGCCCGCTCGCAGGCGTCGCCCCCCGCCGTAGGAGCCCACCCTGTGGGCGATGCCCTCGCTGTTCCGGATCAACGGCATCGCCCACAGGGTGGGCTCCTACGCGGTCGCCGGGGCCTGGCGGCGCGCGTAGAACCGGGCGGCGAACGATGCCAGCGATCCGCCGGCGATCGCCTCGCGCAGGCCCGCCATCAGCCGCTGGTAGTAGCGCAGGTTGTGCATGGTGGCGAGCTGGCTGCCGAGGATCTCGTTGCAACGGTCCAGGTGGCGCAGGTAGGCGCGCGAAAAACCGTTGGCGCAGGCGTGGCAGTCGCAGCCCGGCTCGATCACCCCCGTGTCGTCGGCGAACTTCGCGTTGCGGATGCGCAGCGTGCCCTCGGCGGTGAACAGGAAGCCGTTGCGCGCGTTGCGGGTGGGCATCACGCAATCGAACATGTCGATGCCGCGGCGCACCGCCTCGACGATGTCCTCCGGCCGGCCCACGCCCATCAGGTAGCGCGGCTTGTCCGCCGGCAGCAACGGCACGGTGAAGTCCAGCGCATGGTTGCGCTCGGCCTCCGGCTCGCCCACCGCCAGGCCGCCGACCGCGTAGCCGTCGAAACCGATGTCCACCAGGCCCGCCGCCGAGCGCCGGCGCAGGTTCTCGTACACGCTGCCCTGCACGATGCCGAACAGGGAGTTCGGGTTGCCCAGGTCATCGAACGCCCGGCGCGAGCGCTCGGCCCAGCGCAGCGACAGCTCCATCGAATCCGACGCCACCTTCTCGCTCGCCGGATACGGCGTGCACTCGTCGAAGATCATCGCGATGTCCGAATCCAGCGTGGTCTGGATCCGCATCGACACTTCCGGCGACAGGAACACCTTGGAGCCGTCCACCGGCGAGGCGAAGGTCACGCCTTCCTCGCTGATCTTGCGCTTGTGCGCCAGCGAGAACACCTGGAAGCCGCCCGAGTCGGTGAGGATGGGCCGGTCCCAGCCGATGAACCGGTGCAGGCCGCCGAATTTCCCGACGATCTCCAGCCCCGGCCGCAGGAACAGGTGGAAGGTGTTGCCGAGGATGATCTCGGCACCGATATCGACGATGTCGCGCGGGGTCATCGCCTTCACCGAGCCGTAGGTCCCCACCGGCATGAAGGCCGGGGTCTGCACGGTGCCGCGGGCGAAGGTCAGCTGCCCGCGACGGGCCGCGCCGTCGGTGGCCTTGAGATCGAAGGTAAGGGAGGTCATCCGGCGCAGTGTAGCCGGGCGGGCACGCCGCCCGACCGGTGCGACGCCCGGGGCCGGCTATACTTGCCGGCTCTCCCACGGCAAGCACGGGCCACACATGCGCGAGGAACACGTCCGGGAACTGGTCGAGCTGCTCGAACTGGAGCGGCTGGAAGACAACCTTTTCCGCGGCCAGAGCCGGGACATCGGTACCCGCTTCGTGTTCGGCGGCCAGGTGCTGGGCCAGGCGCTGTCCGCCGCCCAGCGCACGGTGGATCCGCGCCGCGAGGCCCACTCGCTGCACGCCTACTTCCTGCGCGCCGGCGACATCGAGGCCCCGATCGTCTACAGCGTGGAGCGCACCCGCGACGGCGGCACGTTCTCCTCGCGCCGGGTGGTGGCGATCCAGCACGGCCAGCCGATCCTCAACGGCTCGATCTCGTTCCAGGAGCCGGAAAAGGGCTTCGAGCACCAGACTTCGATGCCCGAGGTGCCCGCGCCGGACGACCTGGAACCGATGCGCCACCTCAGCCCCGAGGAACTGGCCAAGCTGCCGGTGAAACTGCAGCGCTGGCTGGGCATCGACGGCCCGTTCGAATTCCGCCAGGTGTGGCCGCGCGACGACCTGCATCCGGTCAAGCGCCCGCCGATCCAGCACATCTGGTTCCGCCTCACCGCACCGATCAGCGACTCGGCGATCCTGCACCGCGCGCTGCTGGCGTACGCCTCGGACTTCCACCTGATCGGCACCGCCACGCTGCCGCACGGCATCTCGTACATGACCCACACTGTGCAGATGGCCAGCCTGGATCACGCGCTGTGGTTCCACCGCCCGTTCCGCGTGGACGAGTGGCTGCTGTATTCGTTCGACAGCCCCACGGCGCAGGGCTCGCGTGGCCTGGCGCGTGGGCAGATCTTCAGCCGCGACGGCCGCCTCGTCGCTTCCACCGCGCAGGAAGGCCTGATCCGCCTGCGCGACAGCTGACCGACGGAACCTGACCATGCGCCAGCTCTATACCTCGCCGCACCAACCCAACATCGATCGCCTGGTCGCCCTGCTCGGCGA
>JAGWMU010000216.1 GCA_028873095.1 Pseudomonadota bacterium
GTGGCCATGGTTCGTCTCAGCTCCTCATCAGTTGGCAGTGGTTGCCCAGTAAAAGCGTGCAGGAACGCTTCGACCAACAAGTCGCTGTTGGTAGCGTGCCGAAGATTGTTGACTTGACGGTGGGTGCGCAAATCGGAAAGACGCCGCAGGACATGCAGCGGAATCGAGACCGTTATCTTGCGTACTGCATTGGCCTTTTCTCCGTGCTCGACATAAGGCTTGATGAATTTTGCTGTTGCCATAAAGCGCAATCCCCGTGATCTGCTGCGAAAGCTATCCCTGCTGATTTCTGCTGTCAATTGATTTTACGCATGGACTCAAGGATCTACATCGTGCCCGTTCATGCCCGGAGCCGTTGCAGCATGGGGTTTCGGCCGGCATCGACAATATTGATACGGACGTCTATACGTCCATATGCAAAAACACTAAAAACACCGAATGCCCGCCGAACCCTTGCCACACATGGGTTTCAAGGCGAATGCCGGCCAGTCCGGCAAAAACAGGCCCAGTCGCACGCCTTCGCCGCGGGACGGACTCCCGGCACCGCGACAGCCGCGGCGAGCTGAATGAAACCCGCCGGAATCCACCCGCTGCGGCGCGCGGGAATCCACGCAAAAAATCCTCGCCGCGGCAGCCCGCGCATCCGTCGGCGCAGCTGCGCGCAAGCGTCTCGCGATCCGGATGCCTGCGGCCGTGCACGAAAACGACGACGCGGATTTTCCGTCCGGACGATCCGGACACGCGTACACGACGACGCCCGTCGGCGGCCGCGAAGCGCGGCAGCTCGCGCCGAATTACCCCGGCGTGCGCCGTCGCTACCCGCGGATGCGTCGACGGCCGCGCAGGCGGCCGTCGAGGGATCGGACATGGAGGGGGGCGGCTCAGTGATCTTCGCTCTCGACCAGGTCTTCGTAGGCATTGGCGTCCAGCAGCTCGTCGAGCTCATCGCGGTCGCTGGGACGGACCAGGAAGATCCAGCCTTCCTCGTAGGCGTCCTCGTTGATGATCTCCGGCTTGTCGTTGAGCGTCTCGTTGACCTCGACGATCTCGCCGGACACCGGCGAATAGATGTCCGAGGCGGCCTTCACCGACTCCACCACGGCGACGCCGGTGCCGGCCTTCACGCTGGCCCCCACTTCCGGCAGCTCGACGTACACCAGGTCGCCGAGCTGCGACTGCGCATGGTCGGAGATGCCCACGCGGACCAGGCCATCGTCTTCGACGCGGGCCCACTCGTGGGACTTGAGGAATTTCAGATCGCCAGGAATATCGCTCATGATCGGGTCCAGTGGTTGGTTTGGGTCAGTCGGGAATGGGATGATTCTAGCCGCATCCACGGCCAGGCAATACGTGCCCGGAAGACGCCGGGCCGCGGTGCGGCTCAGATGCCGGCGCAGGGCTTGCCGTCGCGCACGAACGGGTACTTCACCAGGCGCACCGGCAGTTCGCGGCCGCGGATGTCGACGCGCACCGCGCCCGGCTCGCCGGCGGGGATGCGCGCGAACGCCACCGCCTTCTCCAGCGTGGGCGCGAAGCTGCCGGAGAGGATCTCGCCTTCGCCGTTCGCGGTGAGCACCTTCTGGCCGTGGCGCAGCACGCCCTTCTCGTCCAGCACCAGGCCCACCATCACCCGCTGCACGCCCGCGGCCTTCTGCTTTTCCAGCGCGGCGCGGCCGATGAAGTCGCGGCCCTCGTCCAGCGCGATGGTCCAGCCGAGGTTGGCTTCCCACGGCGAGACGGTCTCGTCCATGTCCTGGCCATACAGGTTCATGCCGGCCTCCAGCCGCAGCGTGTCGCGCGCGCCCAGGCCGGCCGGCGCCACGCCGGCGGCCGCGAGCGCCTCCCACAAGGCGACGGCATGCCCGGCCGGCACGACGATCTCGAAACCGTCCTCGCCGGTGTAGCCGGTGCGCGCCACGAACAGCGGCATGCCGTGCGGCCCCTGCGCGGCGGCGGCGGCGAACTTGCCGAGCTGCTCGATGCGCGGGCGATCCACCTCGTGCAGCAGGCCCAGCACCTTGGCGCGCGCGTTCGGTCCCTGCACCGCGATCATCGCGAACTCGGGCCGCTCCTTCACGTCGACGCCGAAGGCCTGCGCCTGCTGCTCGATCCAGGCCAGGTCCTTGGCCCGGGTGGCGGCGTTCACCACCAGGCGATAGAACTCCTCGCCGAGGAAGTACACGATCAGGTCGTCGATCACGCCGCCCTGCTCGTTCAGCATGCACGAGTACAGCGCCTTGCCGTGCGCCTTGAGCTTGTCCACGCTGTTCGCCAGCAGGTGGCGCAGGAAGTCCTTCGTGCGCGCGCCGTGCAGGTCGATCACGGTCATGTGCGAGACGTCGAACATGCCGGCGTCGCGGCGCACCGCGTGGTGTTCCTCGATCTGCGAGCCGTAGTTGATCGGCATGTCCCAGCCGCCGAAGTCGACCATGCGCGCGCCCAGCGCGCGATGAGTGGCGTTGAGTACGGTCTTCTCGGTCATCGCGGCGCAGCCTTGGGGAAGAAAGATGCCCATTATCGCTGCCGGCCGCCGCCAATCCAAGCAACCCGCCGAATCAACCCTGCGGCGTCACCCAGCGGAACGTGAGGTTGAGCCGCGCCGCCGTCGGCGCGCGGGTCTTCGGCAGATCGTGCCGGTACAGCTGCTGGGTCCGGCCGGCCATGCACAGCAGGCTGCCGTGCGGCAACGGCAGGCGGAAGGTATCGCCGGCGGCCGTCCGCACGCCGCGCGGCAGCCGGCGGCGAAACCGCAAGCAGCGTTCGGCGCCGAGGCTCAGCGAGGCGATCAGCGGCTGCGCGCCCAGCTCCGGTTCGTCGTCGCTGTGCCAGCCCATCGAGTCGCTGCCGTCGCGGTAGAGATTGGCCAGCACACTGTTGAACCGTGCCTGGCCGCATCGCGTCCGGCAGGCCGCCTCGACGCGCGCGCGCAACGCCGCCAGCGCCGGCGGCCACGGCCTGGGCTCGAAGCGGGTCCGCGAATAGGTGTAACCGGCGCCGGCGTCGCCGATCCAGCAGCTCAGTCGCGGCGACGCCACGTCACGGCCGAACAGGCGGATGCGATGGGTTTCCCACGGGATCGTCGCCAGCAGCGCGGCCAGCAGCCCATCGGCCTCGACCGGCGCCAGCCAATGCGGCTGCAGCGCCACGTCGGCACCCGGCAGTTCGATGCGTTGCCAGTTCATCGTGGCCATGCCGGTTGCTCCGGTCGCTGCGCGCCAGCGCTCCCCGCAGGAGCGCACCCTGTGCGCGAATGCTCTTCGCGAAAATCAAGGGCATCGCGCACAGGGTGCGCTCCTGCGGTGAGCATTGGCGTTCAATCGACGCTGCCGGCACCGCCCTGCTCGAGGAGCAGGCGCTCGGTGAGCTGTTCGGCCAGCTGTTCGGCGCGCTGCCCGCCGGCCAGCAGATGCACGTCCGGCGCCTCGGGCCTCTCGTACGGCGCGTCGATGCCGGTGAAGTTGCGGATCTCGCCGGCGCGCGCCTTCTGGTACAGGCCCTTGGGGTCGCGCTCCTCGCACACCGCCAGCGGCGCGTCCACGAACACTTCCATGAACTCGCCCTCGGCGAACAGCTCGCGCGCCGAGCGCCGCTCGCTGCGATACGGCGAGATCGCGCTGACCAGCACGATCAGGCCGGCATCCACCATCAGGTGCGCCACCTCGGCGATGCGGCGGATGTTCTCGACGCGGTCCTCGGGGGTGAAACCCAGGTCCTTGTTGATGCCGTGGCGCACGTTGTCGCCGTCCAGCAGGTAGGTGTGGTAGCCCAGCGCGTGCAGCTTGCGCTCGACCAGGTTGGCGATGGTGGATTTGCCCGCGCCGGACAGGCCGGTGAACCACAGGCACAGCGGATGCTGCCCCTTGCTGGCGCCGCGCACCGACTTGTCGATGTCGACGTGCTGCCAGTGTACGTTGGCGGATCGG
>JAGWMU010000031.1 GCA_028873095.1 Pseudomonadota bacterium
CCGTCCAGCCGCTGCAGGTTGCAGTTGATCACGAAGATCAGGTTGTCCAGGCCCTCGCGGCCGGCCAGCGAGATCGCGCCGAGCGACTCCGGCTCGTCGCACTCGCCGTCGCCCATGAAGCACCACACCTTGCGGTCGCTCTTGGGGATCAGGCCGCGGTGCTCCAGGTACTTGAAGAACTGCGCCTGGTAGATCGCCTGGATCGGGCCCAGCCCCATCGACACCGTGGGCACCTGCCAGTAGTCCGGCATCAGCCACGGGTGCGGGTACGACGACAGCGCGCGGCCCTTGCCGATCACCTCCATGCGGAACAGGTCGAGCTGGTCCTCGCCCAGCCGCCCTTCGAGGAAGGAGCGCGCGTAGATGCCGGGGCTGGAATGGCCCTGATGGAAGACCAGATCCCCGGGATGGTCGGCGCTCGGCGCCCGCCAGAAATGGTTGAAGCCCACGTCGTACAGCGTGGCCGACGAGGCGAAGCTGGCGATATGCCCGCCCAGCTCGCCCGGCTTGCGGTTGGCGCGCACCACCATCGCCATCGCGTTCCAGCGGATCAGCGTGCGGATGCGCCATTCCATCGCCGCATCGCCGGGGCTCTTGGCCTCCTGGCTGGGGGCGATGGTGTTGACGTACTCGGTGGTCGGATCGAACGGCAGGTAGCCGCCCGAACGGCGGGTCGAGTCGACCAGGCGCTCGAGCAGGAAATGCGCGCGCTCGGTACCGTCGTGATGGATCACCGCATCGAGCGAATCCATCCACTCCCGGGTTTCGGTGGGGTCGATGTCCTGGTTGAGGATATCGTCGAGCTGATCCATGAGGAGTCTCCGCAGTGCCGATCGGCGCCAAGCTTGGGGGGGGTTCCGCCACCGGATATCGCGACGGAATCAACGTCCAAGTCTAGCCGCTGCGCCGCATGCCTGCCAATTCAATCATCCATTCGCCGACGCATGGAAGATGCCCGCCAGCGGGCGGGGAATCCGCCCGACCAAGGCCGTCGCCCTGCCCGCGAAACGGCAAGCCGTGCGCCCGCCGGTCAGCTGCGCGGGCGATTGGCGGTGCGGACCTGCGCATCCAGTGCGGCCACCGCCGTCATGTTGATCACGCGGCGGACGCTCGAGGCCGGGGTGAGGATGTGCGCCGACTTGTCCAAGCCCATCAGGATCGGTCCGATCGCCACGCCTTCGGTCATCACCCGCACCATGTTGTAGGCGATGTTGGCGGCATCCAGGTTCGCCATCACGAACAGGTTGGCGCGGCCGCAAAGCGTGGTGTGCGGAAACATGCGATGGCGCAGCAGATCGTCCCACGCGGTGTCGGCCTGCATTTCGCCGTCCATCTCCAGCTCGGGCGCTCGGGCGCGCAGGATCTCCCACACCTTGCGCATCTTCGCGGCGCTGGGGTTGTCGTGGCTGCCGTAGTTGGAATGCGACAGCAGCGCCA
Organism: Pseudomonadota bacterium; assembly: GCA_028873095.1. GTDB lineage: Bacteria > Pseudomonadota > Gammaproteobacteria > Xanthomonadales > Rhodanobacteraceae > Rhodanobacter. The sequence goes on from JAGWMU010000031.1 coordinate 1,438, forward strand.
CCTTCGGCTCGATGCCGAACAGCTTGAGCCGGTAGCTGGCCTCCAGCGTGGCCTCGGCGATCTGCTCGGCATCGGGATCGACCTGCACGTGGGTGTCGAGGAAGAACCAGGCGCCCTTGTCGTTGATCACGCCGGTCATCGCCGAAGTGCACTGCACACCCGGATCCAGGTCGAACACGCTGCGCAGATAACCGAGCTTCTTGTGATAGCGGCCGACCAGGCCGCAGATCATCGCATCGGCCTCGCCGCGCTCGACCATCAGCGCGGCGATCAGCGTGGGCCGGGAACGCATCAGGTTCTTCGCGGCGGCCGGGGTCACGCCGCGACGCTCGGTCATCGCGTGGTATTGCTGCCAGTATTCGTTGTAGCGCGGGTCGTCGTTGATGTTGGTCAGCTCGAAGTCGACCCCGGCGCGCATGCGCAGGCCCAGCCGCTCGATGCGTGCCTGGATGACGTCCGGACGTCCGATCAGCACCGGGTAGGCGAGACGCTCGTCGATCACCGTCTGCACCGCGAGCAGGACGACCTCTTCCTCGCCCTCGGCATAGACCACGCGCTGGCGGTCGGCGCGCGCCCGTTCGTACACCGGCTTCATCAGCAGGCCGGTACGGTAGATGAACTGGCCGAGCTTCTCGCGGTAGGCCTGCATGTCGGCGATCGGGCGCGTGGCCACGCCCGAATCCATCGCCGCCTGCGCCACCGCCGGCGCCAGCATCACCAGCAGGCGCGGGTCGAACGGCCGCGGGATCAGGTATTCGGAACCGAACGTGGGTACTTCGCCGCCATAGGCGCCGCCCAGGTCGGTGGCCTCCATCCGCGCCAGCGCGGCGATCGCGCGCACGCAGGCCAGCTTCATCGCCTCGTTGATCACGGTGGCGCCGACGTCCAGCGCGCCGCGGAAGATGTACGGGAAGCACAGCGCGTTGTTGACCTGGTTCGGGTAGTCCGAACGGCCGGTGGCGATGATGCAGTCCGGCCGCACCCGTTTGGCGTCCTCGGGCATGATCTCGGAGTTGGGATTGGCCAGCGCCAGGATGATCGGCCTGGCCGCCATCGTGGCGACCATTTCCGGCTTGAGGATGCCGCCGGCGGAAAGGCCCAGGAACAGATCCGCGCCCTCGACGATTTCCGCCAGGGTCCGCTTGGCGGTGTCGCGCGCATAGCGCCGCTTGTCCGGATCCAGCTGGTCGCGGCCGGTATACAGCACGCCCTCGCGGTCGTAGGCGAGGATGTTTTCCGGCTTCAGGCCCAGCGCCACCAGCATGTCCAGGCAGGCGATGCCGGCCGCACCGGCGCCGGCGGTGGCGAGCTTCACCTCGCCGATCGGCTTGCCGACCACTTCCAGCGCGTTCAGCACCGCCGCGCCGACGATGATCGCGGTGCCGTGCTGGTCGTCGTGAAATACCGGGATCTTCATCCGCTCGCGCAGCTTGCGCTCGACGATGAAGCACTCCGGCGCCTTGATGTCCTCCAGGTTGATGCCGCCGAAGGTCGGTTCCATCGCGGCGATGATGTCGACCAGCTTGTCCGGATCGTTCTCGGCGATCTCGATGTCGAACACGTCGATGCCGGCGAATTTCTGGAACAGCACGCCCTTGCCTTCCATCACCGGCTTGGCCGCCAGCGGCCCGATGTTGCCCAGGCCGAGTACGGCGGTACCGTTGCTGATCACCGCAACCAGGTTGCCGCGTGCGGTGTACTCGGCCGCCGCGTGCGGGTCCTCGACGATCGCGTCGCAGACGGCGGCGACCCCGGGCGTATAGGCCAGCGACAGATCGCGCTGGGTCAGCAGCGAAGTGGTCGGGGTGACCTTGATCTTGCCCGGACGCGGCTGGCGGTGATATTCGAGTGCGGCGAGACGAAGTTCTTCGGACTGTGACATCGGCGGCGATTTTTTATTGGGGGAGGGGCAGCCACCGCCACGGCGGATGGCTGCCGCCGATGTTAGCACCGGGACATGACGAACCCATCCGCTGCCGAGCGACAGGCCGCTACACGCCGAGCACCAGCTCGTCGCCCTGTACCCGGCCCATCTGGATGCCGTTGACGAAGACCGAGAACGCCAGCTTGCCGGCCAGGCCGTGCACATGCTGCATCCACGGCGGCAGCCAGCGCGGCGGCAGGATCACCCCGGATGCGAAATGCGGCTGCAGGGTGATCACGTCGCGCAGCGCCAGCTTGCCGGCAAACAGATGCCGCAGCAGGTCCATCCGGCGCTCCTTCAACGCCCAGCGGAAGTAGGTGTGCACGGTGAGCAGGCCGGCCAGGTACACGTTGTCCTTGGCGAACGCCGCGCCGCCGGTCAGCGGCACCCCGCGGAACACGCGCTGGGCCGAGTGGAAACTGTCGGCCGCGGTCTGCCCGAAGGCGCTGAAGAAGCGGTAGACCTCGATGAAGTCGGCGCCGTTCAGCGCCATGTCGATCGCCAGGATGCGCAGGCTGATGCGCTTGAGCCGGGTGATGTCGATCGCGCCGGACATCAGCTCGGCAAACACCGCCAGGCCCTCCTGGGTCGCGGTGACCCTCGGCGAGGAGCGCCGCAGCGAGGTCAGCAGCGGCTGCCGGCGCCCGTTCAGCGCGGTCAGCGAATGCACGAAGGCCTCGTGCGCGAGCAGCTGGTGGCAGTCGTAGTCGCTGAAGCAGGTGCCGCCGCGCAGGCGGATGCGGGTGGCGCCGGCGGCGGCCTTGGCGGTGAGCTCCGGGTCGACTTCCACGCTGATCTGGCCGGCCCCGAAAAACGCGTCGAGCTTCCCCGCCAGTTCGGTGCGCAGCACCTCGGCCGGCATGGTCTCGCAGCTGTCGTCGGCCAGCAGGTCGGCGCCCAGTTCGTCGGCCAGCTCGACGAAGTAGTGCGCCGCATCGAGATTGCTGCGCCGGCTGCCGGCAATGATGTCGGACGGACGGCCATACAAGGCGATCGACGGCGCGGTGACGCCGGCGCTGCCGGCCGCCTCCAGCATCTCGGCGGCGATCCGCCACGACTCGGCGGTGCGGCGCACATAATCGCCCAGCGGGTCGACGTCCCGGGGGTCGCCGCCGCCCGCCGCCGCCTCGATGGCCGCCAGCTCGGCGCGTGCCGCCGCCAGATCCGGACGCGTGTAGGTCACCTCGGGCATGACGAACTGGCCCCTGGCGTAGGCCTCGATCATGCGGTTTTCCAGCGAGGCCGGCCACGCCACCGTGGACAGGATGTGGATGCCGCCCGCCGCCGCGAACAGGCGCTTGTCCAGATCGATGTAACGCTGCAGCTGCGGCGCCACGCTGACGGCCGGCGCGTTCATCGGCGCCCCTGCCGGATCGCATCGGCACATCCGATCCATGCGGCGTGGATCATGCCGGACGTTGGAAGCAATCGGCGCATGAGGCAGTCCCGGTGGGTATTCGCCACGATGGTAGTACCAAGCTTCGCGCGGCCCAATGTCGTAGGAGCGCCCCCCTGTGCGCGCCTACTCCCGTTCGCGCTGCCCGCGATGGCCGTGCGGCCGCTCGCTCGGACGACCGCCGCGCTGGCGGCGCAGGCGCGCCTCGAGGGTGGCCGCCTGTTCCTCGCGCTCATCGTGCAGCTTGAGGTAATTGCGCCAGCGCCCGGGGGCCAGCTCGCCGTTGTCCAGCGCCACCTGCACCGCGCAGCCCGGTTCGCTGCCGTGGCCGCAGTCGGCGAACCGGCACTGCTCGGCGATGACCTCGATGTCGGCAAACAGGTCGAGGTTTTCCTCGCCGGTGAGCTTGAGTTCGCGCATGCCCGGCGTGTCGATCAGGCAGCCGCCGCTGGGCAACTGCAGCAGCGCGCGATGGGTGGTGGTGTGGCGTCCGCGGCTGTCGTGGCTGCGCACCGCGGCGGTGGCCATCCGTGCGGTACCCAGCAAGGTGTTGGTCAAGGTGGATTTGCCCGCGCCGGAGGAACCGACCAGCACCGCGCTGTCGCCCGGCCGCAGGTACTGCGCAAGCAGTGCCGCGCTCGTCGGATCCTTGCTGTTCAGCGCGTGGATCGGCGTCCGTTCGGGCAGGCGCAGACGCAGTGCGGCGATCTGCTCGCGCACGTCGTCGCGGGTATCGAGCTTGCCCAGCAGCACCACCGGCTGCGCGCCGGAATCCTCGGTCAGCGACAGGTAACGCTCGATCCGCGCCGGATTGAAGTCGCCGTCCAGTCCGGTCAGCACCAGCACGTAGTCGATGTTGGTGGCGATCAGCTGGCGTTCGTAGCGTTCCCCCGCCGCGGCGCGCGACAGCACGGTACGCCGCGGCGCCACGCTGACGATGCGCGGCGGGGCGCCGTCGGCGACTTCGACGAAATCGCCGACCACCGGCCGCTCGCCGGGATCGATGCCGCGCTTGAGGAAACGCCCGTCCGGCTGCGCGCCGAACAAGGTCTCGCCATCATGCAGCTCATAGCCTGCCCGATGCTGCACCACCACGCGGGCCAGCCGCAGTCCCGCCGCTGGCAGAGCATCGCCGCGCCAACCGATGCGTCGGAGGCGTTCGATCGTTTCGGCATCACTCATGAGGGCAATCTGCGTGCATGGTTCGCGGATTATGCACTGCCGGCCGCCGGTCGGGCCTCGCCGGCCGGCCGGCGGCCCGGCGGACTGCCCGGGGATTGCCAGGCATCGGCCACGGATTTCGCCCACCGGACGCTCGCGCTGCAGTGCATCACGCTGCTAGCATCGACCGACCGGCGGTGGCGCCGGCCCTTGACGCAATTGAGGATGCCTGCCTTGGCTTCGATCATACCCAGTGCGCACCTGGCGGACGTGCGCTACGAAATCCGTGGCGCACTGGCCCGGCGCGCCCGCGAGCTGGAAGCCGCGGGTATCGACATCATCAAGCTCAACATCGGCAATCCCGGCCGCTACGGCTTCGCGGCGCCGGCGCATCTGCGCGAGGCGATCGCCGGCCATCTGCACGAGAGCGAGGCCTACGGCCACGAGCAGGGCCTGGAGATCGCCCGCGAGACGATCGCCGCGCAGCAACGTGGGCGCGGTGCCCGCGGCGCCGATCCCGAGCGCATCTTCATCGGCAACGGCGTCAGCGAGCTGATCGACCTCTCCCTGCGTGCGCTGCTGCAGCCCGGCGACGAGGTGCTGTTGCCGAGTCCGGACTACCCGCTGTGGAGTGCGGCCACGATCCTGAACGGCGGTCGGCCGCGCTATTACCGCTGCCTGGCTCGGCACGGCCACCTGCCCGACCCCGACGAGATCGAGGCGCTGATCACGCCGCATACCCGTGCGCTGGTGCTGATCAACCCGAACAACCCGACCGGCGCGGTCTACCCGCGTGCGCTGCTGGAGCGGCTGGTGGCGATCGCGGCGCGTCACCGGCTGCTGCTGCTGTCCGACGAGATCTACGACGAGATCCTGTACGACGGCGCGACGTTCCAGCCGCTGGCGGAGGTGGCCGGCGAGTTGCCGTGCATCAGCTTCGGCGGCCTGAGCAAGGTGCACCGGGCCTGCGGCTACCGGGTCGGCTGGATGAGTCTTTCCGGCGACCCGGCGCGCTCGGCGGCCTATCGCGATGCGCTGCAGCTGCTTGCCGCGCTGCGGCTGTGCGCCAACGTGACCGCGCAATGGGCGGTGTTGCCGGCGTTGCTGGATGCACCCACGATCGGCGCCTTGACCGCTCCCGGCGGCCGTCTGCACGAGGCGCGCCGCGCCGTGCTGGAGGGTGTCGCGGCCAGCGAGTTTCTGGACCTGGTGACCCCCGACGGCGCGCTTTACGCGTTTCCGCAGGTACGCAGCGATCGCTTCGCGATGTTCGACGACAACGCGTTCGCGCTGCGCCTGCTGGAAGAGGAATCGGTGCTGGTGGTGCCCGGCAGCAGCTTCAACGTGCCGGGCAGCCACCACATGCGATTGACCCTGCTGCCGCCGCCGCCGCAGCTGCGCGAAGTGTTCGCGCGGATCGAGCGGGTACTGGCGGGGATGGCGCGGGAACAGGTTCCGCGATCCGTCGCCATGGCCTGATCCGCTTGCCCGCCGCCATGCCACGCCACCCGCGCCCGGCCGGCGCACCGTCCGCCATCCCGGCGCTGCGCTACCTGGCCCTGGGCGACTCCTACACCATCGGCGAGGCGGTGGCCGCGCACGAGCGCTGGCCGGCGCAGCTGGTGCGCCGCCTGCGGCGGGACGGGGCGGCGGTCGGCGAGCCGCAGATCGTCGCGACCACCGGCTGGACTACCGACGAACTGGCACGCGGCATCGCTGCGGCGGCCCTGGCGCCGCCCTACGGCCTGGTCAGCCTGCAGATCGGCGTGAACAACCAGTACCGCGGCCGCGCCGCCGGCGACTACCGCCGGCAGTTCGCCAGCCTGCTGGCGCGCGCCGTCGCGCTGGCCGGCCGGCGCGCCGCGCGCGTGGTCGTCGTATCGATCCCCGACTGGGGCGTCACCCGTTTCGCCGGTGAACTCGGCCGCGACATCACCCGCGTCGCCGGTGAACTGGACGTCTACAACGCGATCGCACGCGACGAAACGTCCCGCGCCGGCGCCCGCTTCGTCGACGTCACCGCGATCTCGCGCCGGCACCCCGAACTGGTCGCCGCCGACGGCCTGCACCCCTCGGCGGCACAGTACGCGTGGTGGACGGACGTCATCGCGCCGGCGGTGAACGCGATGCTGCGCTCGGCGAATTGACGTGCAACCGGCGCTCGCCGGCCCCGCCGCGCCGCGCCCCGGGCGGCCGGACCTTCGCACGCTTCGCGGACCGCGGCCCGCCCGTTGCCCGCCGCCGCAACGTTGCTGCAACCTGCTCGCCATCGCCCGGTGACGTTGCGCCCGGATACTGAGGCCCCGGCAACTACCGGGAATCCTCGCCATGACGACCTACCGCTGCCGCAGCGCCTTCATCTCCGATGTCCATCTGGGCACTCCTGACTGCAAGACGGCCTACCTGCTCGACTTCCTGCGCCGGCTCCAGTGCGAAACGCTTTATCTGGTCGGCGACATCATCGACATGGAGGCGCTGGCCCGGCGGGCATGGTGGAGCGCCGGGCACAGTGCGGTGATCGCCGAAATATTCGCACTGGCGCGCCGCGGGGTCGATGTCGTCTATATCCCCGGCAACCACGACGCACCGCTGCGCGGCCTGCATGGACAAAGCTTCGGCGGGGTGCGGATCGCGCTGGACGCCGTGCATGTCGGCGCCGACAGCCGCCGCTACCGGGTCAGCCACGGCGACGAATTCGATCCGGCGCGGATCGGCCGCGGCTGGATGCAGCACCTGGGCGAGGCGATGCACCGCCTGATCTGCTGGAGCAACCGTCGCGTGCATGCCGTGCGGCAACGCCTGGAACTGCCGTACCTGCCGCTGTCGATCATCGTCAAATCGCGGATCCGCATGGCGCTGGCGTATATCCGCGCCTACGAGCAACGGGTTGCCCGCGATGCCCGCCAGCGGGGCTTCGACGGCCATATCTGCGGCCATATCCATTTCGGTCACGTGCGCGAACTCGACGGCGTGCTCTACCTCAACGACGGCGACTGGGTCGAGCACTGCACGGCGCTGGTCGAGGACCATACCGGCGCCATGGAACTGATCCACTGGTGCGAGCAACCGACCGCACTGGGTCGTGCCAGCCGCGAATTGATCTGGCCCTCGCCCGCCAGCGCGCTGGCGCTGATGCCGCTGGCGCAGCGCCAGCGCAATCTGACCGAGCTGCGCCCGGCGGCCTGAGTCAGTTGCGCATCAGCCAGCCGGCGACCCGCGCCGAAACACGACGCGGCATCAGCCGGGTCGAGTGCGCCATCAGCATGTTGAACGCGCCGGTGACGATTCCGCCGCGGCCCGCCAGCATCGCGTCGATGCCGCGCCGGGCCACGCCGGGCGCCTGCATCCGGGTCAGCCGCTGGTATCCGGTGAGACGCTGGCCGGACACCTCCAGGAATTGGGTAGCGGTCACGCCCGGCGAAACCACGGTGCAGCGCACGCCGCTGCCGCGCAGCTCCGCGTCCAGCGCATAGGAGAACTCCAGCACGTAGCTCTTCGCCGCCGCGTAGGCGGCATACGTCGGCGTAGGCTGGAACGCACCGGTGGACGCCACCTGCAGCACGCGGCCGAAGCCGCGCGTGCGCATGCCCGGCACGAACAGCCGGGTCAGGTGGGTCAGCGCCACCACGTCGACCGCGAGCATCGCGTCCAGCCGCGACCAGTCGGTATCGGCAAACGGGCCGAACACGCCGAAGCCGGCGTTGTTGACCAGTACGTCGATCGCGATGCCATCCGCGGCAAGACCCGTCGCCAGCGCCACGCGCGCCGCCGGGTCGGCCAGATCGGCCGGACGCACGTGCACGGTCGCCCCGGCCGTGCGCAGCTCGGTCGCCAGTTGCTGCATCGGCGCCTCGCTGCGCGCCACCAGTACCAGCGCGCAGCCGCGCTGCGCCAGGTCGCGCGCGAAGGCCACGCCCAGACCGCTGGACGCGCCGGTGACCAGGGCCGTGCGGCCCGCGAGGGAAGTTTTCATCCAGCTGTCTCCGTCTTGCCCTGCAGGCCACGTACCACCGCCGCCAGCAGGGCGCGCATTTCGGTGGCGAAATCGATCAGCAAACCGGCCAGTTCGGCCTCGGCGGCGACCGCCGCGCGCAGCGGCGCCGCCGGTGCCGCCAGCTGTGCCAGCCCGGGCACGATGGCCTGCAGCCACAGCAGCAGCCGGCTGCCCGCGCCCGCAGGCAACCGCAACGCCCGCTCCAGCGCGATACCGCTGCGTCCGACCCGCTGCGCCAGCTGGCGCTTGAAGGCCAGCGCTTCCGGCAGCGGCACGTTCTGTTCCAGCACCGCATGCAGCAACGCGACCAGCCGCAGGAACAGCGGCCGCGCCGCCAGTTCGCGCGTGATCCAGTCGGCCCAGCCCGACGCGGTCAGGCCCGGCCGCTGCAGCCGCGCGTCGAGCGCGTCGAACCAGGCGGCGTAATGTTCGCCCAGCAGGCTCAGGAACAAGCTCTCGCGGGTGGGGAAATACAGGTAGAGCGTGCCCTTGGCGACACCGGCCGCGGTGGCGACGCCGCTCATCGTGAGCGTCTCGTACGGCTGCCGTTCCAGTTGCTGCAACGCCGCCGCAAGGATTTCGCCGCGGCGGCGATCCTTCAGCTCGGTACCGACCGCGCGGCGGCGCGGCCCCAGCGGTGGCGGCGATTTAGTGACCATTGGTCATTTATAACTGACCGTCGGTCACTTTGCAACGGCATGTGCGCCGACGCGGCCGCAGGGTCGCTCGCGGTATCATCCGCAGTCTCCCTGCCGATCGATGGAACCCGTCATGTCCCTCAACCCCGCCACCCGCGAACGCATCCAGGCCCTGCTCACCGAGCATCGCGTGGTGCTGTTCATGAAGGGCAACCGCCAGCAGCCGATGTGCGGCTTCTCCGCCGCCGCCACCAACACGCTCAACGAGCTGCTGCCCGAATACCACACCGTGAACGTGCTGGACGATCCGGAAATCCGCGAAGGCATCAAGCTCTACGGCGACTGGCCGACGATTCCGCAGCTCTACGTGGAAGGCGAGCTGGTCGGCGGCTCCGACATCATCCACCAGATGTACGGCAGCGGCGAGCTGCACACGCTGTTCGGCATCGCCCCGCCGGACCGCACGCCGCCGGTCATCACCATCACCGATGCCGCCGCCGAGGCGATCGGCCAGGGCATGGCCAATGCGCAGGGCGTGGTGCTGCACCTGGAGATCGGCCCCGACCACAGCGCCGGCTTCCAGCTCGCGCCGGCCGGCGCGCACGACATCGTGACGCACGCCAACGGCCTGGACGTGCATTTCGATCCGGCCAGCGCACAGCGCGCCCGCGGCATCGTGATCGACTGGGTATCCACCGTGCAGGGCGAAGGCCTGAGCCTGAAGTTCCCCGGCGCGCAGGAGATCAAGTCGCTCAGCGTGCACGAACTGAAGTCGCTGCTGGCCGCCGGCCGCATCACCCTGATCGACGTGCGTCCCGCCCAGGGCCGCGCCCTGGCCGCGCCGCTGGCGCAGGCGCGGGTGCTGGAAGACGAAGGCTACGAAAGCCTCGCCACCCTGCCCAAGGACACGCCGCTGGCCTTCATCTGCCACCACGGCATGTCCAGCCGCGGCATCGCCGAGCGCTTCGTCGCGCACGGCTTCAGCAACGTGCACAACGTGGAAGGCGGCATGGACGCCTGGGCCGCCGAGATCGATCCGGGCGTGCCGCGCTACTGAGCAAATCGACGGCGGCCGCCGGATCCGCCGTCAGGCCGTGGCGGAAGGCAACTCGCAGGCCTGATTGAAGTCGCCGATCGCCTCGACCAGGTCGGTCACGGCCGCCCGTTCGGCTTCGCTGAGATCGGGATTCCAGCTGTCGAAGATCAACACCACCCGCGTCTGGTCGCTATGGTTCCAGGCCTCATGCTCGAAGGTGTCGTCGAACGTGACGCAACGTCCTTCCCGCCAGGCGTGATCCTCGCCGCCCACGCGTATGGCGCAATCGGCCGGAATGATCAGCGGCAGATGGGTGACCAGCCGGGTATTGGTCACTCCCCGATGCGGCAGGATGTGCGTGCCGGGTCGCAGTACGGAAAACAGCGTCTCCGGCGCGTGGTCGCGGATGCGCACCAGCGGCATCGCATCGAGCAGAGCGGTGGTCTGCGGACAGCGCGCACAATGCTCGTCGTAGCGGTTCCCGTGGCGGTAGAAGAAATACGCATCCCACGCAGCCTGCCGATTGCCCGAGGCACGCAACCAGTCCTGCAGATCCCTTGCCGATTGCCGACCGAGGAACGCCTCCAGTTCCGGCTCCTGCGCCAGCACGGCGCGCAACTCATCGCGCACCGTGGCGGTGGCGGCCTCCAGCGCATCCAGCCAGGGGAAACGTTCGCGCGGGTAGTACGGCTGGCTCGGCACGTCGGGGAAATACAGAAACTTCGGCTGTTGCCGGCTATCGGGAATGTTTGCCGGCTGCTCGGCAAAATAGATCGCCAGGCAGTGTTCGACCCGCACCAGCTCGGAACTGCCGTAACGTTCGCGCAGCGGCTCGAGCACGCCGCGAAACAATTGGTGGCGGCCATCGTTGGCGTAGCGCATCGCATACTTCACTGCATCGCGCAGCACCGGCGCCGTGGTTTCATCGTTCAGCCAGCGGCCCTGCAACTGGGCACTGCGAACGGCGGTGAAGTAGGCCATCAGGGCTTCGTGGGCCCGGCCGGACTGTTCGAGCGCGATGCCCAGTTGCAGGCGGGCGACGAACATCTCCGGTGCCAGCTCCAATCCCCGCCGCAGGCTGGCGACGGCGGCGCCGAAATCCGCCGCGTCCAGCTGCGCCGCGCCCAGCTGGCCCAGAATGGCCGGATCGTCCCGCTGCAACCGGTCCGCCGCCTGCAGCAGTTCAATCGCCCGCGCATGCTCCCGGCGGGCGAAATGGCGGGTGGCCAGAAAGCGCATGGCCTGCACGTCGTCCGGCAGCATCCCCAGCAGGCGGGCGAAGCACCGCTCCGCCGAATCGAGCTCCTGACGACGGACATGTTCCAGCGCCATGGCGCGGCAGGCGGCGGGGTTTTCGTCTTGCAGCATGGTCATCAGCTTGCCTTCATCCTCTACACCCGAAAAACCCGAAACGCCCTGCACATAAGCGCCCGCAGCGGTCGAGCAGGCATAATACCGGGTCACGGCAAGCCGCCGTCGGCAGGACCCTGCTGAAGTCCGTCCCTCCTCGCACAGCTGCGAGGCACGGCCTCGGATCTGCCCGATCATTTTATGCCGGCGGCAACTCGGAGGGTGGATGACAGCTCGACTGCAGGGGTTGACCGAAGCCGCCCGGCAAGGCGTCATGGCCGCGGCGCAGGCGCTGGATGCGGGCCGGGTGGACGAAGCCAGCCGGCATCTGGCCGGGGTGGCCGCGACGCATGCCGGGCATCCCGAGGTACTGCGCATGATGGCCGGCATCCTCGGCCTGCGCGGCCAGCACCAGGATGCCGTCCACGCCATGCGCCGCGCGCTCGCGCAGCGCCCGGCCGATGCGACGTACCACAACACCCTGGGCACGTTGCTGGGCCAGGCCGGGCAATTCGACGATGCCATCGCATCCTTGCGCCGCAGCTGCGAACTGCAGCCGGACACGGCGGCCGCCTGGTACAACCTCGGCGTGATCCTGACCCGCTGCGTGCGCAACGAGGAAGCCATCGATGCGCTCCAGCACGCCGTCGCCCTTGCCCCCGATCACATGCCCGCACGCGCCCTGCTGGCGGACATGCTGCGCATGCGCGGCCGCACCACCGATGCCGCCGCCGAGTATCGCCGGGTGATCGCCGAGCAGCCGTGGGCCGGCCAGGCCTGGTGGGGGCTGGCCGACCTCAAGACCATGCGTTTCGACGAACAGGATATCGGGCGGATGCAGCGCGCGTTGCAGCGGCGCGAGGCCGGCGATGATGACCGGATCGCGATCGGCTTCGCCCTGGCCAAGGCGTTCGACGATGCCGGACGTTATGCCGATGCGCTCGCCGCGCTGGCGCAGGCCAACGCGATCGCGCGGCGGCGGCAGGTCTGGAACCGGACCGGCTATTCCGCCGCGATCAATGCGCTCAATGCGACGTTCACGCCACCGCCTGCCGGCGCCACGGGAATGCCCGGCGCGGAATCACTCGGCCGCGAAGTGATCTTCATCGTCGGCCTGCCGCGTTCGGGCTCGACCCTGGTCGAACAGATTCTCGCCTCGCATTCCTCCGTGGAGGGCGCCGGCGAGCTGCCCGACCTGCCACAGGTGCTTGCCGAGGAATCGCGGCGGCGTGGGCTGCCGTTTCCGCAATGGGTTGACGCCATGCAACCGGCGGACTGGGAACGACTGGGCCGGCGTTATCTGGAGCGCACCGCGCACTGGCGCCGCGAGCGTCCCGTGTTCACCGACAAGTTGCCCAGCAACTGGGTGTACGCCGGCGCGATCCGTGCCATGTTGCCGGCGGCGCGCATCATCGGCTGCCGCCGCGATGCGCTGGAGACCTGCTTCTCGTGCTACCGGCAACGCCTGGACAACAACGAATACACCCGCAACTTCGACGACCTGGCCAGCTTCTGGCGCGACTTCGACCGCAGCCTGCGCCACTGGAGCGCAGTGCACCCAACCCGCGTACTCGAACATGACTACGAAGCGCTGCTGCAGGATCCCGCAGGCCGCATCCGCCAGCTGCTCGATTTCTGCGGCCTGCCGTTCGAAGAGGCCTGCCTGCGCTTTCACGAGAACCCGCGCGAGGTGCGCTCGCCCAGCGCTACCCAGGTGCGGCAACCGCTGCGGGCGGACACCGCGCATACGCCGCGCTACGGCGCCTTGCTCGATCCCTTGCGGGTCGCCTTGGGCATGGCGCCGTGGCAAGGCTAGCCGGTACGTTGCCGGTGTCTCTTGCCGGTACGCCCGGCATGCGCGTAGGAGCGCACCCCCGTGCGCGAAATGCTCTTGACCGACGAGCGTACGAAGGCATTCGCGCACAGGGTGCGCTCCTACGCAAACCGGGGTTGCTCAAGGTGCCCTGTGGCACCATTCCGTCATGACACACCCTGACGGCAGTTCACCCCGAAGCGCCCGCGCGCTGCTCGCCTACGACCTGCAACGATCCCGCATGGATCGCCCGCATCAGGCGCTGCTCGGCGCGCTTGCCGGCGGCACCGAACAGGATTGGCTGGAATGTGCCCAGGCCCTCGTGCTGCGCCGCGATCCCGCCGCTACCCTCGCCGTGCTGGATGGCGCACTGGCCGCATATCCGGAGTCCCGCGAGATCCGGCTGGCGCTGGCCGGCATCCTGCTGGAAAGTGGCGACAGCGCGCGCGCGGAGTCGTTGCTGCGTGCCTTGCTTGCCGACGATCCCGACCAGGCCGCGGCAACCTTGCTGCTGGCGCGCCTGCTCAAGCAGCAAGGCCGCATGCATGCCGCCGCGACCGTCGTGCGCGCGCTGTTCCGGCACGGGGCGCACGATGCCGAGCTGGTAATCCGCGCCGTCGAGTTGCTCGACGACTGCGGCCGCAAGCGCGATGCCGCCGCGCTGTGCGAGGGCGAGATCGCCGCCGGCTCCACCGATCCGCGCCTGCATGCGTATGCCGGCATGCTGCTGTCGCAGATCGGTGAATTCGAGCTCGCCCGCACCCGCCAGCAGTTCGTCCTCAACAAGTCACCCTTGGCGCCCGAATGGCATGTACCGCTCGGGTTGACCGGCCTGCAACGCTATACGGACGGCACCCATCCCGACTTTGCGATGTTTCAGGCATGCCTGCAGCGCCCGGATCTGAGCGAGGCGGCGCGGGCCTCGCTGTTGTTCGCGCTGGGCAAGGCGCATGACGATCTCGGCAATTACGAACAGGCTGCCCGCCATTTGCGCGAGGCGAATGCGATCGTTCACGCCGCGGCGCGCTGGCCGCGCAAGCAGTGGCGGCGCAGTATCGAGGAACGGATCAGCCGCCGGCTGCCGTCTGGTCAACTCGATGCGCCGGACGACTGGACGCCGGTATTCGTCGTCGGCATGCCCCGCTCAGGCACCACCCTGCTGGCCGAACTGCTGGCGCGGCATCCGGACGTCTGCCAGCGCGGCGAACTGCCCTGGCTGCCGACGGTAGCCGAGCAGATCGCCAACGGCCGGGACGACTACCGCGTCCGCCTCGAACGGGCAGCGGCCGCGTACGCCGTCCAGCTGCGCCAGGATGACTCGAATGCGCGCTGGTTCATCGACAAGCAGCCGCACAACTTCCTGCATGTCGACCTGATCCTGAAGCTGTTTCCGAACGCCCGTATCATCCACTGCCAGCGCAATGCGCGCGACAACGCGCTGTCGCTGTGGATGCAGTCCTTCCAGACGGGCACGCAGGATTTCGCCTACGATTTCGCCGACATCGGCGCCGCCATCCAGGGCTCCCGCCGGCTGATGAAGCACTGGCTGGCGCGCTACCCCGCTTCGATTTGCACGGTGCGCTACGAGCAGTTGACGACCGATCCGGCGGCCTGCCTCGACGCCTTGGCAGCATGGCTGGAACTGCCCGCGCACGACCTGCTCGATGCCCCTGCCGACGCCGGCTCGATCATCAGCACCGCCAGCCTGTGGCAGGCACGCCAGCCGATTCACACCCGCTCGGTGCGGCGTTGGACGCACTACGCGGTGCACGTGCCCGAACTGCTGCAACTGCCCGACGATTAGCCCTTCGACGCGTTCTGCAGAGACCGCAACCGCTTGCCATCACGCATCTGCCGTAGGAGCGCACCCTGTGCGCGAAATGCTCTTGACCGATGCGCGTACAAAAGCGATCGCGCACAGGGTGCGCTCCTACGGGACGGACATGCCTGCGATATCGGTGGAGTAGCCCCAGTGATCGAGCATCGGCTGCAGTATCGGCAACGCAGGTGCCAGCGCGTCGCGATAACGGACCCAGCGATTCAGGCCCTTGCGGTTGACCGGCACGATTACCTGGGTATAGCTCGGCGTCGCGATGTAACCCTTGTCGCGTGCATGCTGATCGAAGTTCAGCATCGGCGAGGCGTCCTCGATGCCGATGAACCGGGCGATCTGCCGGGTCTGCTCGGCGGTGTTGGCCACCAGGTCCTCGTAACGAGACACGAACACGTTCGCGCCGAACACCTGCGCATGCTGCAGCCAGCAATCCATCGCCGTCACGTAGGCGGTGGCCAGCTTTTCGATCGACGAACACGCCATCGCCAGCACGGTGGAACGGAAGTTCTGCATGTAGTTGCTCAGCAGCACATCGCACGGGTGGCGCAACGCGAGGATGATCCTCGCCTCGGGAAACAGGCGATGGATCATAGGCAGCCAGAGCATGTTCAGCGGGTTCTTGTCGACCAGTTGCGCATCCCAGCGCCGCGGGACTTTCGAGCACGCCAGGCGGACGTAGGCCTTGCGCAGTTCGTCGCAATCACTCTGATCGAGCTTGTGCATGTCCTGCGGAAACCGGAAATTCCGCTCTTCCAGCTGGTCCACCAGGATATTGAAGAAGGGCCGCTCGTCCATCGACTGCAGGCGCGGATGCGCATCCAGCATCTGCTCCAGCAAGGTGGTGCCGGACCGCGGAAAGCCTACGATGAACACGGGAGATAGCGCGGCATCGGGTGCGCTGAGCTTCGGCCAACGCCGATAATCCGCCTCCGTCACGCGCCCCTCGGCGGATGGCAGGATCGGTGCGCCCGGCGCAAAACGGTAAGGCACCACAATGCGCATTTCCTCGACTTGCCGCGCATGGGCAACCTCCAGCGCCTGCAGTGCGGCCGGCAGGTCGCCCAGCTTGTCGCGGACATCAGCCAGCACGAAATAATGGGAGTAGTCGCCATCGTTGCGCGGACCGGAGCGCTCCAGCCACGCCCTGGCCCCGGGCAGATCGCCCTTGCGCAAGGCCAGCATGGCCTGTTGGTGCATGATTTCCCGGCGCACGGCGTCATCGCCATCGG
The DNA here is from genome assembly GCA_028873095.1 of Pseudomonadota bacterium. Taxonomy (GTDB): domain Bacteria; phylum Pseudomonadota; class Gammaproteobacteria; order Xanthomonadales; family Rhodanobacteraceae; genus Rhodanobacter. Next base: position 17,813 of record JAGWMU010000031.1, read on the forward strand.
CATGGCTGGCGATGATCTCCTGCAGCAGCGCCTCGGCAGTGTCCAGCCGGTTCACCCGTTCGTACACGCTTGCCAGCAGCAACTTTGCCTGCAGGTGGGACGGCGCTCGGGCCAGCGTGTCCTCGAGCAGAAGCTGGACGGTATTGGCTTCGCCCAGTGCCAGTTTCAGACCGGCAAGCTCGAACTGCAGCTCCGCCGCCAGCGGCAGCCATTGCCGCCACGGTTTCAACAGTTCGTCGACCCGATAATCGTCCCGACAGGCGGAGCATGCGCGCGCCGCGTGGATCCGGATCGTGGGGGATTGCGGATCGATCGCGAAGGCATCCAGCAGTGTTTCGCGCGCACCGAGATAATCCAACTGCTGCAACTGCAGCAGCCCGTAATTGAGCATTTGTTCGGTATTGGCCGGGTCCAGCCGCAACGCGGTGACATAGGCCGCCTCAGCTTCCTTCAGGGCACCCAGATCGCGCAGGGCGGTGGCGTAGTTGCCCCAATGCAGGCTGCTTTGCGGAAACAAGCGGGTCAGTTCGGCATAAGCGGCCACGGCATCGGCCAGCTTCTGCTGCTGCTGCAGGCTCAGCGCCAGCAGCAGCAGCAGCTCTTCATCCTGCGGCCGGGGCTGCAAGTAAAAGCGGGCCAGCCGCTCCGCATCGGCCGGACGACCGGCCTGCAGCGCCGCAATGATTTCCTGGGTAGGTAGTGTAGTCATAGGCCTCAAAAAAAGAGCCGCGCGAGGTGACTCGCGCGGCTCGTCAAGATAAACAACTTCTTGCAGGATCTTGAACGATTAGAACTTGACGGTCACACGAGCCCAGTAATAGCGGCCCTGCAGATCGAAGTCGCTCGGATCGGTGTTGGCATTCAGCGTGTTGTTCGCATACAGGAACGGCGGCTGCTTGTCGAACACGTTGTTCACGCCGAAGTCCACCCGGGTGTTGATCGGTTCGAAGTTGTAGCCGACCTGCATGTCGTTGTAGACCGTGGCGCCGTACTTGAAGACGACACCGTGCAGCTGGTCAGCAGCGTAATACGTGACTCCGGTCGGGAAGGTATCCTGCGACGCGTTCTTCGAGCCGTTCTGGAAGCGGCCGATGTAGCGCATCCGCCAAGAGGCGTCCCACGAACCGAGGTTCCAGTTCAGGAAACCCTGGGCACGCCAGCGCGGGAACAGGCACACGCCACCGCCACTGGGGCAGGCAGCCGCCTGCGACGAGCCGAACGGCATGAAGTGCCCGGCATCGTGGTACACCACATTGCCAGCCGTACCCGGCGCCGTTTCCTGATCGTAGCGCGACAGGTAGGTGCCATCCATGCCCAGCGTGAAGTTGCCGAACCAGAACTGCGGCAGCTTGTAGCGCAGCGAGAAGTCGACACCGCTCACATCGGTACGGCCCAAGTTGCCGGTCGGCTCGATGATCTGGTTGATCTGGCCCTGATTGACGCTACCCAAGGGGAAACGCGAGATCAGCGGGCAATAGGTGGTGATGCCGGCGCTGCACAGGTTAAGAACGGTCTGCGCACCGATGCTCGAGATGGTGTTGTTCAGGTAGATGCGCCATACGTCGGCACTGACCGACAGACCCGGCACGTAACCCGGCGAATACACCGCGCCGAAATCGAACGACTTGCCCTGCTCCGGCCCCAACGGGAAGCCCGCGTACTGCGAACCGGACGCGAGACCCTTGATCTGCTGGCCTGCCAGCACGTCCGTGTTGACAAAGCTGCCATCGGTCGGCACGCCCACGCAGGCCGGATTGCCGGCGGTGGTGATGCCGTTGCAGGGATCGCTGCTGAGCTTGGGTGCGTCGCTGATCGGCGCGCTGTAAACGTTGCCGATGGTCGGTGCACGGTACACGTCGGACACCGTGCCGCGCAGCAACAGGTCGTTGATCGGGCGATATTCCAGCGCCATCTTGACGTCGTTGGTGCTGCCGAACGAGCTGAAGTAGGAATAACGGTCGCCCAGGGTCACGTTCAACGACTTGATGAACGGCAGATCCTGCAGAACCGGGATGAACATTTCGCCGTAGGCCTCACGGACGAAGTACTGGCCGCTCAGCGGCGAGCTGCACTGGCTGCCCAGCGTGCAGTTGCCGGTGGCCGGGTTGATCAGCAGCAACGGATCGACCGTGCTGCTGGTGTACTCATGCCGGTAATCCGCGCCCGCGGCGAGCTGCACCGTACCGGCCGGCAGATCGAACAGGCCGCCGTTCAAGTCGACCGAGTAGATCTTCTCGATGGCAAAGGAGTTGCTGATCGCCGGCACGGCGGCAGCCTGCAGCGCCTTGACCGAATTCGGATCGAACATGTTGAACGGGTTGAACGGCGTGCAGCCGGATGCGCCCGAATCGCACACCACCTGGCCGGTGGTCGTGTCGAGGTGGGACGGCCCGAGATCGGCATTGAGCATTTGCACGTTCGGCAGGCCGCGGGTGATCGTGTTCTGCGAGAAGTGGCCGTAGCTGAAACCGGCATCCCAGTTCCAGTCCTGATTGAAGATGGAGAAGTCGCCCTTCAGGCCGCCATGGATCTGATCGGTATTGGTGCCGTAGTTGGCACTGCGGTTGCCGGCCGAGACCAGACGCACGCGGAAATCGTGGCTGCCTGGAGCGAAATCGTACGGGGTCGTACCCGTACCATTCGGACCCGTGCCGAACGGGTTGTAATAGCTGTTGTTCGAAATCATCGCCCCGTACGCGGTACCGTACAGCGCCGGCGCCAATTGGAAGGCCGACGAAGTCTTGTTGTGGTAGGCGTCCATGTAGGCCGTCACGTGCTCACCCAGGTTGTAGGTGCCGTTGACGAACAGGCTTGCACGTTCCTGCGGCGTCTGGATCAGGTTGACGGTCGCGTAGTTGTATTTGTCGGCGTTGGTGAAGCAGTGATAGTCGGTCAGCGGGTTCTGGCCGCTGGCGCCGGTATTGGTGACGCCGTGCCCGCTGGCGCAACCGATCGCGCTCGCAACACTCGGCGGCAGCTGGGTGCGGCCGTGAGCAATGAATGTCGAGCCGCCAATGTAGCTGTAGATCGGCGTATGGGCACTGCCGTAGATCGACACCGAATTCTGCGAGAACTTGCGGTGACTGGCCAGCACGCCATCGGTCTTGTTGTAGTCGATGCCCGCGACGATGCTGCCCTTGTCGGAGGTCTGGCCGAAGGTGAACTGCACGCCGCGCGACTGGCCGTCGCTGTGATCGGACTCGCCGTAGTTGGTCGAGATCGTGGCGCCCTGGTAGTCCTTCTTCAGGATGAAGTTGACCACGCCGCCGATCGCATCGGAGCCGTACACCGAACTGGCGCCGTCGGTCAGCACTTCGACGCGCTCGATCATGTCGGCCGGGATCGAGTTCGGATCCTCGTTGATGATGCGCTTGCCGTTGATCAGCAGCAGGGTGCGCTGCGCACCCAGGCCGCGCAGGCCGACCGTGGAACCGCCGGTGCCGCCGCTGTTGTTGACCTGCGGATTGGTGTTGCCGCCGGTGACCGCCGGAAGATCCTGCAGGATGTCGCCCAGGGTCAGCTTGCCGGTCGCCTTGATGGCGGCGGCATCGATGGTGACCACCGGGTTGGACGTTTCCAGATCGACGCGACGGATGTGCGAACCGGTGACGACCACGGTCTGCAGCGTCTTCGCCTTGTTCTGGCTGGCCGTGCCCTGCGTGGACGTGCTGCTCGTGTCCTGCGCGAATGCCGTGCTCGTGGCACCCACCGCGATGACGGCACCCAGCGAAAGCGCCAGGCGGACTGCCGTAGAAAGTTTCTTGACCCCAAGTTTCATGAACACACCCTCCGATTAATTATCACCATGGGTCAGAAGACATTCTGCCCAAAAGCTGCGACTTGGCCTGACTCTCCCAGGCCCACGGACTGC
>JAGWMU010000217.1 GCA_028873095.1 Pseudomonadota bacterium
TGATCGACAAGTCCGGCGCCTGGTACAGCTACAACGGCGACCGCATCGGCCAGGGCAAGGAGAACGTGCGCCAGTTCCTGCGCGACAACCCGGCGATCGCCAACGAGATCGACAAGCAGCTGCGCGAGCGCCTGCTGGTGCCGGTCGGCAAGCCCGCCGCCGCGGCCGCCGAAGAGGCGCTCGAGGAAGCGTGAATCGTGCTCGTTGACGGTTGCATGCACACGACATGGCCCGGCTTGCCCGGGCCATGTCCGTTGGCATGGCCATGAAACGCCGCCCCGGCCCCGCCGCCCCGGCCAAACCGCCGCGCAGCGCCTACGACAAGGCGCTGGGCCTGCTGGCCCGGCGCGAGCATTCGCGCCGGGAGCTCGAGGCCAAGCTGCGCCAGGGCGGCTACCAGGGCGACGAAGCCGCCGCCGCGCTGGACCGGCTCGGCGAACGGCATTACCAGGACGACGATCGCTTCGCCGAGGTGCTGCTGCGCAGCCGGATCGCCCAGGGCTACGGCCCGATGCGCCTGCGGGTCGAGCTGAAAAGCCATGGCCTGGCCGACGCGCGCATCCGCGAATTGCTGGAGGCCGCGCAGGCCGACTGGGAGGCTTCCGCCACCGCCCAGTTGCGTCGCCGGTACGGCAGCGCCGGTGCGTCCGACCCCGCCGAACGTGCCCGTCGGGCGCAATTCCTCTTGCGTCGGGGCTTTGCCGCCGCCACAGTACGGAGTGTCATCCACGCCGACGTGGACGAAGCCGCCGACGATATCCCCTGAAATCCTCAGCCGCACGGATGATGGATGGTCCGATCGAGCGGCTGGCCTCCGGTGTGGTCTCCTCAAGCCAGCCATCACGATACGCATGAAAACTTCCGAAATCCGTTCCACCTTTCTCGACTATTTCCGTGGCAAGGGACACACCATCGTGCCCTCCAGCTCGCTGGTGCCGTCGAACGATCCGACCCTGATGTTCACCAACTCGGGCATGGTGCAGTTCAAGAACGTGTTCCTGGGCAGCGAGAAGCCCGGCTACGTGCGGGCGGCCGACGTGCAGCGCTGCCTGCGCGCCGGCGGCAAGCACAACGACCTCGATGCGGTGGGTTATACCGCGCGCCACCACACGTTCTTCGAGATGCTGGGCAACTGGTCGTTCGGCGACTACTTCAAGCGCGATGCGATCGCCTATGCCTGGGAGCTGCTGACCGGGGTCTTCAAGCTGCCGGCCGACCGGTTGTGGGTCACCGTCTACCACACCGACGACGAGGCCTACGACCTCTGGCACAGGGAAATCGGGGTGCCGGCGGAGCGCATCGTGCGCATCGGCGACAACAAGGGCGCGCCGTTCGCCTCCGACAACTTCTGGCAGATGGCCGATACCGGCCCCTGCGGTCCGTGCACCGAGATCTTCTACGACCACGGCCCGGAGATCGCCGGCGGCCCGCCCGGTTCGCCGGACGAGGACGGCGACCGCTACATCGAGATCTGGAACCTGGTGTTCATGCAGTTCGACCGCGCACCGGACGGCACGCTCAGCCCGTTGCCGGCGCCGTGCGTGGACACCGGCATGGGCCTGGAGCGCCTTGCCGCGATCCTGCAGCACGTGCACTCCAACTACGAGATCGACCTGTTCGCGCACCTGATCCGCGTGGCGGGCGAACTCACCGGCACGGGCGACCTGGCCAACAAGTCGCTGCGGGTGATCGCCGACCACATCCGGGCCTGCGCGTTCCTGATCGCCGACGGCGTGCTGCCGTCCAACGAAGGTCGCGGCTACGTGCTGCGCCGGATCATCCGCCGCGCCCTGCGGCATGGCTGGATGCTCGGCGTGCGCGGCGATTTCTTCTGGAGGATGGTTGCGCCGCTGATCGAGGAGATGGGCGGGGCCTATCCGGAATTCGCCGCCAGGCAGGCATTCGTCGAGGACGCGCTGCGCACCGAGGAGCAGCGCTTCGGCGAGACGCTGGAGCACGGCATGCGGCTGTTCGATGAAGTCGCCGGCAGATCCGGCGCGACGATTGCCGGCGCGGACGCGTTCCGTCTGTACGACACCTACGGATTCCCGGTCGACCTGACCGCCGACATCGGGCGCGAGCGCGGTCTGGAAGTGGACATGGAGGGCTTCGAGCGGGCGATGGACGAGCAGCGCGAGCGCGCCCGCGCCGCCGGCCGTTTCGAGGCGAAAGGGCAGATGCCGGCCGAGCTGGCCAGCCAGCTCAAGCCCACCGTTTTCCTCGGTTACGAGGCGCTGCGCAGCCAGGGCTGCAAGGTGCTCGGCATCGTGCGCGACGGCACGCGGCTCGAGCGGCTCGGTCCGGACGAGCAAGGCCTGGTGATTCTCGACCGCACCCCGTTCTACGCCGAGTCGGGCGGCCAGGTCGGCGACCGCGGCGAGCTGCGCAATGCGGCGGGCCACTTCGAGGTCGGCGATACGTTGAAGATGGGCGGCGTGTTCTTCGGTCACGCCGGCCGCTGGCACGGCGCGCAACCCTTGCGCGTCGGCGACGCGGTCGATGCCGGCGTGGACGCCGCCCGCCGGCAGGCGATCGTGCTCAACCACTCGGCCACGCATCTGCTGCACGCCGCGCTGCGCCAGGTGCTGGGCGATCACGTGGCGCAGAAGGGCTCGCTGGTGGCGCCGGAACGGCTGCGCTTCGACTTCTCGCACCTCAAGCCGATGAGCCGCGACGAGCTGGGCCGGGTCGAGGCGATGGTGAATGCCCAGGTGCGCCGCAACGAGGTCGCCGAGGTGCGCGAGATGCCCTACGACGACGCCATTGCGTTCGGCGCGATGGCGCTGTTCGGCGAGAAGTACGGCGATGAAGTTCGCGTGCTGAAGCTGGGCGAGTTCTCCACCGAGCTGTGTGGCGGCACGCACGTCGATCGCACCGGCGACATCGGCCTGTTCAAGATCGTCGGCGAGGCCGGCGTGGCCTCCGGCGTGCGACGGATCGAGGCGGTGACCGGTGCGGGTGCGCTGGCCCTGGTGGCCGATGAGGAACGCCGCCTGGGCGAGCTGTCGCAACTGCTTTCCAGCAGCGGCGACGATGCGGTGGAGAAATTGCGCCAGCTGTTCGATCGCCAGAAGAAACTCGAACGCGAACTGGAGTCGTTGCGCAGCAAGGCCGCCGGTTCGGCCATCGCCGATCTGGCCGGCTCGGCGCGCGATGTCGACGGCATCAAGGTGGTGGCCGCACGGCTGGAGGGCCTCGATGCCAAGTCGCTGCGCGACGGCGTGGACCAGCTCAAGCAGCAACTGGGCGACTGCGTGATCCTGCTGGCCGGCGCGGTCGATGGCCGCGTATCGCTGATTGCCGGCGTGCAAGGCAAGGCGCTGGGGCGGATCAAGGCCGGCAGCGTGGTCGCGCATGTCGCCGCCCAGATCGACGGCAAGGGCGGCGGACGTCCCGATCTGGCGCAAGGCGGCGGATCGGATGCCGGGCACCTGCCGGCGGTCCTGGCCGCCTTGCCGGACTGGGTTTCGAGCCAGTGAGCGCGCTGGGGCAAGCCTGTCGCGTCAATTGCGGCGACACGGTTGCTCAGCTAGTATCCGGTCACGCTGCGCCATCGGAAACGGTGGTGTCGCAGTCAGGACGCGCATGAAGTGTTTTGGCTTTGATCCGGGATGGCGGTAGGGTCTTCGATGGATCAATCGTCGAACTGCGGACGATGGGACTCAGGGGTGAGGTTTCATCAATCCGCAGGTCTATGAAATACAGCATAAAATGGAGTAGCAATCATGTTGATTCTGACCCGCCGGGTCGGTGAGACCCTGATGATCGGCGACGAGGTGACCGTTACCGTTCTCGGGGTGAAGGGCAATCAGGTGCGTATCGGCATCAATGCGCCCAAGACCGTCGCCGTGCATCGCGAAGAAATCTATCAGCGGATCAAGGGAGAAGGTGA
>JAGWMU010000032.1 GCA_028873095.1 Pseudomonadota bacterium
TTGCTGGCTACCGCCGGCGCCAAGGCAGCCATCGAAGCTGCCGGCGGCAGCGTGGAGTAATCGACTGTGGCTGCAGCCAAGGGCAATGCACTCGGCAAGCTGGGCAAGCTGACGGAGCTTCGTCAGCGCATTTTCTTCGTGATTGGCGCGCTGGTGGTGTTCCGGCTTGGTTCGTTCATCCCGGTACCCGGTGTCAATCCGGATGCGATGACCAGCCTGGTCAACGGCAACGGCCTGATGGACATGTTCAACATGTTCTCGGGTGGTGCGTTGGCACGGTTTTCGATATTCGCGTTGGGTGTGATCCCGTATATCTCGGCCTCGATCGTGTTCCAGATGATGGGATCGGTGATTCCGAGCCTGCAGGGACTGCGCAAGGAAGGCGAGTCCGGCAAGCGCAAGATGACGACGTATACCCGCTTTGCCACGGTGGGTCTGGCGGCTTTCCAGTCGTTCGGCATCGCCATGGCGCTCCAGGGGCAGGTCGCTGCCGGTGGCGCGCCGGTGGTCTATACGCCGGGGTTCGGTTTCGTCATGTCGTCGGTGGTCGGTCTCACAGCAGGCACGATGTTCCTCATGTGGCTGGGTGAGCAGATGACCGAACGCGGTATCGGCAACGGGATTTCGCTGCTGATTTTCGCGGGCATCGTCGCTGGTTTGCCTGGTGCGGTCGTGCACACCCTGGGCATGGCCAACAACGGCGAGTTGACGGTGCTGATGCTGCTGATGGTGTTCGGCCTGGTGCTGGCGGTCACGGCGTTCGTGGTGTTCATGGAGCGCGCCCAGCGGCGCATCACGGTGAACTACGCGCGGCGGTCCGGCGGTCAGCGGGCTTACCAGAACCAGAGTTCGCACCTGCCGCTGAAGATCAACATGTCGGGCGTGATCCCGCCGATCTTCGCCTCGAGCTTGCTGATGTTTCCGGCAACGGCTGTCACCTGGTTCAGTACCGGCCATCAGTCGCGCTGGCTGCAGGACCTGACGCAGTCGCTGAGCCCCGGCAACCCGTTGCATGACATCGTGTTTTCGGTGCTGGTGATCGCGTTCGCCTTCTTCTATACGGCGATCGTGTTCAACGCCGAGGAGACGGCCGACAATCTCAAGCGTTCGGGGGCCTTGATTCCCGGGATCCGTCCGGGTCGGGCCACGGCCAGTTACGTCGACGCGGTGATGACCCGCCTGACCGGCGTCGGTGCGCTGTATCTGGTGCTGGTTTGCCTGGTTCCGTCGTTCATGCAGGCCGCCTGGCATGTGCCGTTCTATTTCGGCGGCACGTCGCTGCTGATCGTGGTGGTGGTGGTGATGGATTTTACGGCACAGGTGCAGGCGCATCTGGTCAGTCACCAGTACGAGAGTTTGCTCAAGAAGGCCAATCTTCGTCGCAGTTGATGCTGCGTGCGGACGGCCAAGGTCGGGAAGTGGCGACACCGCGGTGTCGCAGGGCTTTCCAGTTACCGTAATTCAGGTTAGAATTGCGCGTTTACCGCGCACGAAACGCATCGGAGAAAGTACATCATGGCGCGCATCGCGGGTGTCAATTTGCCGGTCCAGAAAAATGTCTGGGTCGGCCTGCAGAGCATTTACGGTATCGGCCGCAGCCGGGCCAGGAAGGTCTGCGCGGATGCGGGTGTGGTCCCGACCACCCCGATCAAGTCCCTCAGTGAAGGCGAGGTGGAGAAAATCCGCCATGAAATCGCCAAGTACATCGTCGAGGGCGATCTGCGCCGCGAGGTGGGTATCGCCATCAAGCGCCTGATGGACCTGGGCTGCTATCGCGGCTTGCGCCACCGTCGTGGCCTGCCGGTGCGCGGTCAGCGTACGCGTACCAACGCACGTACCCGCAAGGGTCCCCGTCGCGCGATCAAGAAGTGATTGCATTAGTGCGATCTTCCCTGATCGCGAAGATCAAAAAGCGGCCATGCCTGGCCGCACTGATTAACAAAGAGCCTCTAAACCATGGCTAAGCCGGTCAAGACCAAGAAGAAGATCAAGCGTGTCGTCACCGATGCGGTGGCGCACGTCCAAGCCTCCTTCAACAATACCATCGTCACCATCACCGATCGTCAGGGCAACGCCTTGTCGTGGGCTACCGCCGGCGGTGCCGGCTTCCGCGGCTCGCGCAAGTCCACTCCGTTTGCCGCACAGGTCGCGGCGGAGAAGGCTGGCCGTGTTGCTGGCGAATACGGCGTGAAAACCGTCGAGGTTCGCATCAAGGGCCCAGGCCCGGGTCGCGAGTCTGCGGTGCGCTCGCTTAACGCGTTGGGCTTCAAGGTGCTCAACATCATCGACGTCACGCCGATTCCGCACAACGGCTGCCGTCCCCCCAAGAAGCGTCGAGTCTAAAGGTTGTTTTTTGCGATCATCCCTGGTCGCGAGAATCAAAAACCGGCCATCCGTGGCCGGACTATTGAAGAGAAAAAACATGGCCCGTTATCGTGGAGCTACCTGCAAACTCGCCCGTCGTGAGGGTGCAGATCTCAGTCTGAAGAGCCCGGCGCGCGCACTGGATTCCAAGTGCAAGCTGGAAAACAAGCCCGGCCAGCACGGCGCCAACAAGCGCATGCGCATGTCCGATTACGCCGTGCAGTTGCGCGAGAAGCAGAAGGTCAAGCGCATCTACGGCGTGCTCGAGCGCCAGTTCGGCAACTACTACACCAAGGCGTCCACCCTCAAGGGCAACACCGGCGAGAACCTGCTGCGCCTGCTCGAGAGCCGCCTGGACAACGTCGTCTACCGCATGGGCTTTGCGGTCACCCGTGCCCAGGCCCGCCAGATGGTCGCCCACAAGGCGGTTCTGGTGAATGGCAAGAAGGTGAACATCCCTTCGTACCAGGTCAGCGTCGGCGACGCGATCGCCCTGACTGAGCGTGCGCGTGCCCAGTTGCGCGTGCAGGAAGCGTCGACGATTTTCGACACGATGGATCTGCGTCCGATCTGGGTCGAGGTCGATGCCAAGAAATTCGAAGGTACGTTCAAGTCGGTGCCGGATCGCGGCGATCTGCCATCCGACATCAATGAAGCATTGATCATCGAGCTTTACTCGAAGTAATTACTGGAGCTCTGCATGGCAGTTTCGTCAACTAGTGTGCTGCGGCCTCGTGGCCTCAGCGTCGAACAGCTCGGACCCAACCGCGCCAAGGTGGTGGTCGAGCCGCTCGAGCGTGGCTTTGGCCACACCCTGGGCAACGCGCTGCGCCGCGTGCTGCTCTCGTCGATCCCCGGCAGTGCCATCGTCGAGGTCGAAATCGACGGCGTGTTGCATGAGTACACCACCCTGGAAGGTCTGCAGGAAGACGTCATCGAGGTGCTGCTCAACCTGAAGGACGTGGCCATACTTCAGCATACGGGCGATGAAGTCATCCTGACCCTGTCGAAGAAGGGCAAGGGCGTGGTCACCGCCGGCGACATCGTCGTGGATCATTCGGTCGAAATCATCAACCCCGAACATGTGATCTGCCACCTCACCAAGGACGTTGCGCTGAACATGCGGCTGAAGGTGCGGCGCGGCGTCGGCTACCAGCCGGCCAGCACGCGCCAGCATCCGGACGACGAGGCGCGCCCGATCGGCCGCCTGCAGCTCGATGCGTCGTTCGCGCCGGTGCTGCGCGTGGCCTACGAGGTCGACGCGGCCCGCGTCGAGCAGCGCACCAACCTCGACAAGCTGGTGCTGGACATCGAGACCAACGGCACGATCGGCGCCGAGGACGCGGTGCGCAAGGCCGCCGAGATCATCAACGACCAGCTGTCGGTGTTCGGCGATTTCTCGCGCCGCGAGAGCGCCACGGACAAGGCGGAGAAGAGCGGTTTCGACCCGCTGCTGCTGCGCCCGATCGACGATCTTGAGCTCACCGTGCGTTCGGCGAACTGCCTGAAGGCCGAGAGCATCTACTACATCGGCGACCTGGTGCAGAAGACCGAGGTCGAGCTGCTGAAGACGCCGAACCTGGGCAAGAAGTCGCTCACCGAGATCAAGGACGTGCTGGGTGGCCGTGGGCTCGCTCTGGGCATGAAACTCGAGAACTGGCCGCCGCCGGGTCTGTCGCACGGCATGCAGCTGGGTTGATGAGTTGTTTACGCGATCATCCGTGATCGCGGTAGCCTGAGCGGTCGCTATCGCGGCGACCGCTTTGGCATCTGGCAAGACCAGAAGCGGCCATCCATGGCCGCACTCTTCACAAGAGCCTGCTCCGACGGGGCTCATACAAAAGCGGGTAACCGCGGAAGGCCGGACACAGGCGCCGGCTTTTCATAACAACAGACCAGAGAGAGTTTCGTCATGCGCCACATGAAATCCGGACGCAAGTTCAACCGGACCAGCAGCCACCGCGAAGCGATGTTTCGCAACATGGCATCGTCGCTGTTCAAGCACGAGCTGATCCGCACCACCCTGCCCAAGGCGAAGGAGCTGCGCCGCGTGGCCGAGCCGCTGATCACGCTCGCCAAGGTCGATGGCGTGGCCAATCGCCGCCTGGCGTTCGCGCGCATGCGCGACAAGGAAGCGGTCGGCAAGCTGTTCGTCGAGCTGGGGCCGCGTTACCGCGAGCGTCCCGGCGGCTACCTGCGCATCCTCAAGTGCGGCTTCCGCCCGGGCGACCACGCCCCGATGGCCTACGTCGAACTGGTCGGCCGCCCGCAGGTCGAGGCCGTCGACGCCGACTAGGCAGGGTACGCTGCAGCGGGTGGCCGAAGCGGCCATTCACCGCCCTACACAGACCCGGCCGGGCGACCAGCCGGGTCTTTGCATGTCCGGGCCATCGAAATGCGCCTGATTTGCGCCTCTTCGTCATGAGTTTGCTGACAGCGCGGCGGCGAACAGGTATGTTCGTTGTCCCGCAACGCAACAAAATGCCATGAACCCTTTCCGCTGGTCGTATCGCGTCAGTTTTTTCGCCGGTTTCCTGATTTGCGCAGGATTGCTGGGTTTCGCGTTGTATTCCGAATACCAGTGGGGCATGGATCCGTGTCCATTGTGCATTTTCCAGCGCATCGCGTTTCTGGTCATGGCGCTATTTTTCCTGCTGGGCGCGCTGCATGCGCCGCTTCATCGTGGACGCCGGTTCTACGCCGTGGGGGTCTTGCTGGGCGCGGCATTCGGCACCGTGGTCGCTGCTCGGCACCTGTGGATCCAGTCGTTGCCGGCCGACCAGGTGCCTTCCTGCGGGCCGCCGCTGGACTACATGTTCAGCACGTTTCCGTTCGAAAAGGTGCTGCAGATGGTTTTCACCGGCTCCGGCGAGTGCGCCAGGGTCGAGCCGATCCTCGGCCTGCCGATGCCCGCGTGGACCTTGCTGTGGTTCGTGTTGCTGGGCGTGTGGACAATCCATGCCACATTGCGCAGGCGTACCTGACATGTTTGAAAGTATGAAGGCCGAAGTGATGAAGCATATCCGCGCCCCCCACCGTGACGTGGCCGACTGGGCACCGGCATCCTGGCAGCAGCGTACGGCACTGCAGCAGCCGCAATACGAGGATGCCGGCGAGCTCGCGGACGCCACGGCGCATCTGGCGAAGCTGCCGCCGCTGGTCACCTCATGGGAAGTGCTGGCGCTGAAGCAGGCACTGGCGGACGCGCAGGAAGGCCATCGTTTCCTGCTGCAGGGCGGCGATTGCGCGGAGAGCTTTGCCGACTGCACCAGTCCGGTGATTTCCAATCGCCTGAAAGTGCTGCTGCAGATGAGCCTGGTGCTGGTGCACGGCATGAAGAAACCGGTGTTGCGCGTGGGCCGCTTTGCCGGGCAGTACGCCAAGCCGCGATCGACGGACAGCGAGACGCGCGACGGCCTGACCTTGCCGAGTTTCCGCGGCGATGTCGTGAACAGCCCGGACTTCACCGCCGAGGCGCGGCGTGCCGATCCCGAGCGCCTGATCCAGGCCCATGCGCATTCGGCGCTGACCATGAACTTCGTGCGCGCCCTGATCGATGGCGGCTTCGCCGACCTGCATCATCCGGAATACTGGGATCTGGCTTGGGTCGAGCATTCGCCGCTCGCCGCCGAGTATCGGCAGATGGTCGCCAACATCGGCGACTCGCTGCGCTTCATGGAAACGCTGGCCGGCCCGATCGCCGGCTTCTCGCGGGTGGATTTCTTCACGTCGCACGAGGCGCTGCTGCTGCATTACGAACAGGCGCTGACCCGGCAGGTGCCGCGCCATCCGGGCTGGTTCAACCTGTCCACGCATTTCCCGTGGATCGGCATGCGCACGGCGGCGCTGGATGGCGCGCACGTGGAATATTTCCGCGGCATCCGCAACCCGATCGCGGTGAAGGTCGGTCCTTCGGTGCGGGCCGATCAGCTGTTGCCGCTGATCGATGCCTTGAATCCGGACGACGAGCCGGGCCGGTTGACCCTGATCCACCGCATGGGCAACACGAAGATCGCCGAGGCGCTGCCGCCGTTGCTGGAGGTCGTCAGGCGCGAAGGGCGCCGCGTGCTGTGGGTGGCCGACCCGATGCACGGCAATACCGAGAGCACCTCGAACGGCTACAAGACCCGTCGCTTCGACAATATCCGCGGCGAGCTGGATCAGGCGTTCGACATCCACGCGGCCGCCGGCACGCGGCTGGGTGGCGTGCATCTGGAGCTGACCGGCGAGGATGTCACCGAGTGCATGGGCGGCGCCCGCGACCTTTCCGAGACCGACCTGCAGCGGGCCTACAAGTCGATGGTCGATCCACGTCTCAATTACGAGCAGTCGATCGAGCTGGCCATGCTGATCGTGCGCAAGTCGGCAGGCGGGGCAGGGGGCAAATAATCGGCAGGCAGGAGCCGGCCAGGCTTTGGGATCGGCGCCATTCGCCCGGGCGCACGCCAGACAGCGTCCGCGCCAGCCGGACCTATCCCTATAATTGGATGATGAATACAAGCCAGGGGATGCATCTGACCCGAACGCATGTTGCCGCGATGTTGTTCGTCGCGGTCACCTTCGGCGGCGCTCCAGGTCACGCCGTTGCCGCGTCGAAAATACCCGATACCCTCCGGCAGCGCATTGCTGCCTGCACGGCCTGTCACGGCGTGCATGGCGAGGGTGTGCTGAAGAGCGGATTCTTCCCGCGCCTGGCCGGCAAGCCGGCTGCTTATCTGGCGCGCCAGCTGCGGAATTTCCAGGATGGCCGGCGCAAGTACGCACCGATGGAATACACGGTGCGCCAGCTCAGTCCTGCCTATATCCGGGAGATCGCCGGGTATTTCGCCGCCCAGCAGGTGCCGTACACCCGCTCGCCGGTACCGAATGCATCGGCGGCGATGCTGCAGCGTGGCGAGCAGCTCGCCAGCCACGGCGATCCGGCGCTGAAGGTTCCCGCATGCAGCAGCTGCCACGGCACGCAGCTCACCGGGGTGCAGCCGTCGGTTCCTGCGCTGGTGGGTCTGCCGTACGACTATGTGAGTTCCCAGTTGGGTTCGTGGCGCACCGGCACGCGTGCCAGCGCGGCGCCGGACTGCATGGCGGTGATTGCCCGCCGCCTTGGCGCGTCGGACATCAGTGCCGTCGCCACCTGGCTGGCCAGTCGCGAGCTGCCGGCCGACATGCAGGCACAGCCGGCCGGCTCGATCAAGCCGCCATTGCGCTGCGGCGTGCTCGGCGATCACGGGGGTGGGGCATGACATGGTGGACCGGCCGTATCCTGCCGGGCGCGCTGGTGCTGGCGGTGCTGGCCCTCGGCGGGTGGCTCCTGCTCGCTCCGCGCGGCGGCGAACCGGCGGTGCCGTCGGCGGCGAGCATCGCGGCGGAAAACCTGCGCGACCCGGGGCTGATCGCCAGGGGGTGCTATCTGGCTACCGTCGGCGATTGCGCGGCCTGCCATACCGCGCAGGGCGGCCGGCCCTACGCGGGCGGGCGTTCCGTGGCCACGCCGTTCGGCGATATCCCGGCCCCCAACCTCACCCCCGACCGTGCGACCGGCATCGGCCAGTGGAGCTTCGCGGATTTCTGGCGCGCGCTGCATGCGGGCAGGGGGCGCAAGGGTGAGCTGCTGTACCCTGCATTTCCTTACACCTCCTACACCCGTGTCACTCGCGATGACGCCCTGGCGATGTTCGCCTACCTGCGGACGCTGGCGCCGGTGCATCGGCCAGCGGTGGAGCCGGCGCTGGATTTCCCCTACAGCATGCGCGGCAGTCTCGCGGCGTGGCGGGCGATCTACTTCAAGCAAGGTGCGTACCGGCCCGAACCGGGCAAGTCGCCGGCATGGAATCGTGGCGCCTACCTGGTGCGGGGGCTCGGCCACTGCAACGAGTGCCATGCGGCGCGCGACGCGCTGGGTGGCGTGTCCGGGCATCCCGCGCTGTCCGGGGGCCGGATTCCGGAGCTGGACTGGTATGCGCCCGACCTCAGCACGCGTGCCGGCGGCGGTCTGCAGGGGTGGAGCGAGCAGGACATCGTCGACCTGCTGCAAACCGGCCGGTCGGCGAAAGGCGTTGCCTTCGGTCCGATGGCCGACGTGGTGGCGGACAGTACCCAGTACCTGTCGGGCGACGACCTGCGGGCGATCGCCAGCTACCTGCATGCCTTGCCGCCCCGGGGGCAACCGCCGCAAGCCACGCCGCAATTCGACGCCACGACGCTAGCCCGGCAGGGCGGCAAGGTCTATGCGCAGCATTGCGCGGATTGCCATGGCAAGGATGGCGCGGGCGTGGCCGGCGTCTATCCGCCGCTCGACGGCAACTCCGCGGTGACCGAGCCGACCGGCATCAATGCCACCCGGATGGTCCTGCTGGGCGGGTTCGCCCCGTTGACCCGAGCCGACCCCCGGCCCTACTCGATGCCGCCGTTCGCCCAGCAGCTGAGCGACAGCGAGGTGTCCGCGGTGGTCAGCTATATCCGGCACGCATGGACAAACCGGGCGCCGGCGGTTCGGCCCGGGGATGTCAGCCGCTATCGGCACACGCCGCTGGACTGATCCGGGCATGGCACTCGCGGCGCCCGCAAGCGGCGGCTACGAGGCGTTGGCCGCCCGGTAAAGGTCGCCCAGCGCCAGCCACGGCCCGATGTCCCAGTGCCCGCGTGCCTGCCCGGACGGCGACGGCAGCACGAACAGTCGCGTATCGCCGATGGTTTCGACCTGCAGGCCGTAGCCGGGGCTGCGGCCGAGTACCGCGCGCGCGGCGTTCTTGCTGGTGAAGGCGAGCAGGCGCGGGCCATGGCGTTCGATCCTGGCGATCAGGGCGGGTACGTCGAACGCCTCGCGCGGCAGTTCGTCGTCGTTGCCGACGTGGCGTTTGGCCAGGTCGGTGAGGCCGATGCCGTAGCGGGGCACTTGCGGAAATTCCGCCGGCGCCAGCTGGCGCGGGGTAAGCCCGGACTGGTACAGCGCACGCCAGAACAGGTTGCCGGGATGCGCGTAATAGGCGCGTTCGGCAGCCGAACGTCGGCCCGCGGCGGTGCCGCAGAACACCAGGGCGAGTCCGGACTGCAGCACGTCCGGCAGGATCACGCCGGGTCGAGCCGATGCCTCAGCCGATGGCGGTGGGAGCATCGTCGCACCTGCCGTCGTCGAGCAGGAAATCGGTGAACTGGAATCGCCCGTCGCGCAGCACCGATTCACCGCGGCGCAGCTTCAGCGGCTGGCGGAACAGCGGGCCCGCATAGCTCAGGGTATGGAATTCGCCGCGTTCGCCGCAGGGGTCGACGCTGGCCGGCAAGCTGTCGAGCAGCGCGGCGTCGTAGTCGCGGCCGCAATGGCCGGCATCGAGCTGCTGGGTGTCGACGCAGCACAACACCGCGCGGTGGCCTTCGGCGACGAAGCGTCGCGACAGCGCGGCGGTGTCCTCGCCCCACAACGGGAATACCGCGCGCCAGTTTTCGCGGCCCAGCTGGCGCACGCGATAGTCGCGCACGTCCTCCAGGAACAGGTCGCCGAACGCGCAATGGCGGATGCCCGGCCAGCGCATGCGCGCCTCGACGAGCGCCTGTGCATGGGCCTGCTCGTAGGCTTCGTTGCTGCCGGGCCAGTCGAGCATGATTTCGACCAGCGGCAGGCCGAGTGCGGCGGTCTGTGCCAGCAGCACGTCGCGTTGCACGCCGTGCATGGCCACGCGCTGGTAGTTGCGATTGACCGTGGTGAGCAGGCCGACCACCTGCCACTGCGGATCGGCGAGCAGGCGCTGCAGCGCCAGCAGGCAGTCCTTGCCGCCGCTCCAGGCCAGCAGGATGGGTTTGGTTGCGATGGTGGCAGTCATGGTCCAGGCACGTGTCGCGTCATTCGATCCGGCCACGATAGCGCGGCATGCAGGCGTTGTCCGGCATCCAGCCGGAAATCCAGTTGCAGGTCGAGTGCGGTGGCCGCGGCATTGGCCAGCGCCAGTCCCAGTCCGGCGTGCCCCGCGTGAGGCGGCTGCTTGCGCCAGAAGCGCTGGCCGAAATTGGCCAGATCATCGGCGCCGAGCCCCGGCGCGGCGTTGTCGATGCACAGCCCGGTTGCGGTCAGGCGCACGCTCACCGTGTCGCCCGCGGGCGCATAGGCGCAGGCATTGCCGAGCAGGTTGCCGATCACCACTTCCAGCAGCGCCGGGTCGGTCTGCAGGCAGGCCGCCGGCGTGCCTTCTTCCAGCCGCAGCACGATGCCGCGATCAGTCGCCGTGCCGTGCTGCCGCTGCAACTGGCGCTCCAGCCACGCGGCCAGCGGCAGCGCCTGCATTTGCGGCTGTTCGAGGCCCGACTGCAGGCGGGTCAGCAGCAACAGCGCGGTCACCGTGGCCTCGAGTTCGGCGCCGATCTGGCCGACTTCGCCGAGTATTTCGGACAGCTTGCGGCCGCTGGGGTAACGCGATTCCACCTCGGTCAGGGCGCGCAGCTCGGCCAGCCGGGTGCGGGTTTCGTGCGCCAGGCCGTTGGCGAACTGGCGCTCGCGGGTGAGGCCGTCGTCCATCCGCCCGAGCACGTCGTTGAAGCGCGCCACCAGCGGATCGAGTTCGCGCATGCCGCTGGCGGCAAGCCGTTGGCCGGGCGCGTGCGGGCCGATGTCGCGCATGCGATCCACCAGCGCATTCACCGGGCGCAGGCCGCGGCGCACGATCAGCGGCACCGCAATCAGGGCGATACCCAGCGCCAGGGCCGGGCCGAGCAGCAGGATCCAGTCGGTTGCCAGCAGCAGCTGGTCGATCGCCTGCCGATCCTGCTCGAACAACAGCACGCACTTGCGGGGTTTCACGTCGCCGCGGGATATATCCGGATGCCGATCGTCGGTGTAGTCGGCCGGCCTGGACAGGAACGCGAACCGCACGGACCCCAGGTGCTGCCGGCCATGCTGCACTCTGGCGAACTGCGGTTTTGCGCCCGCCGCCTCCTGCGGCCAGCCGGCTGGAACGGCCGGTGGCGGCGGCGAACTGCGCAGCAATGGCATGCCGTCGCAGCGCAGTTCGTAAAAAGTGGGGCTGTCGCCGCCGAGCACGCCGGGATGCGGGCGCTGAGCCGGGACTTCGTCCTGTTCCATCTGCAGCATCGTGCTCAATGCGCCGGCCTGGGTCAGCAGGTTCTGCTGGAAGCGGCTATCCATTTCATGGTCGATGCGCCAATCCATCAGCCGGGCACCGCCGCCCAGCACCAGCAGGCTGGTGACGACCAGCAGCAGGGTGATGCGCGCGGACAACGATGCGGGTCTCATCTTGCCGTCGTCCTCATGGGATCAGGTAGCCGGCGCCGCGCCGGGTTTCGATCAGGCCGGGCAGGCCGGCCGCGTCCAGCTTGCGACGCAGCCCGAATACCAGCACCTCCACGCTGCGGTCGGAGACATCGCTGTCGCTGCCGGCCGTGCGCTCGAGGATGTCCAGTCGGCTGAATGCACGGCCACGGTGGCGCAGCAACAGCCCCAATACCGCGAATTCGCGTGGTGTCAGCGGCAGCGGCCGCCCGTCCACGCTGGCGCTCTGCGCGAGGGGGTCCCAGGCCAGCCGGCCATGGCTGAGCACCAGCGGCTGCGCCTGCTGCGGCCGCCGCGCCAGCGCATGCAGGCGCGCGACCAGTTCGTCGAACGCGAACGGCTTGACCAGGTAGTCGTCGGCACCGGCGTTCAGGGCTTCGATGCGGTCGGATACCTGGTCGCGCGCAGACAGCACCAGTACGCGCGGGCGCCGATCCCCGGCGGGCATGGCGCGCAACACGCCGATCCCGTCGAGCCGTGGCAGCATCAGGTCGAGCACGACCAGGTCGTAGTCGTAGCTGCCCAGGTAGCCGGTGGCTTCCACGCCGTCGCTGGCCGTGTCGACCGCGAAGCCGGCCCCGTGCAGGCCGTGTCGCAGGGTCTGGCGCAGGCGCTCGGAGTCTTCGACCAGCAACAATTTCATGCGCGCCTCCTCATGCGGCGGGTCAAGCCTGAAGCAGGATGGCACATCATATGTGCGATAACGGGATGGTACGTGCGCATGATTTGAAATGGTTCATCGACAGCCCGCGCCCGCAACGGCTATAAAGATCGTCTATTCAGGAGTATGCCCGTGAGTGAAGAAATCCTGATCAACGTGACACCGCGCGAGACGCGGGTCGGAGTGGTCGAAAACGGCATGCTGCAGGAAGTGCACGTCGAACGGGCCTCCAAACGGGGCTATGTCGGCAACGTCTACAAGGGCCGGGTGCAACGGGTGATGCCCGGCATGCAGGCGGTGTTCGTGGAGATCGGCCTGGACCGCGCAGCCTTCCTGCATGCCTCCGACATCGTGCGGCCGGCGTCCGTCGACGGGGCCGAGTCGAGCGGCAATGGCCATGTTCCGTCGATCAGCGAACTGGTGCACGAGGGCCAGGAGATCGTGGTGCAGGTGGTGAAGGACCCGATCAGCACCAAGGGTGCGCGGTTGTCGGCGCATCTGTCGATTCCCTCGCGCTACCTGGTGTTGCTGCCGTACGCCCGCACGCTGGGCATTTCCACCCGCATCGAGGACGAGGCCGAGCGCCAGCGGCTGAAGGAGGTGTTGACTTCGCTGCTCGGCGACGACGCATCGGGCAACGGCCGGCCCGGCTACATCGTGCGCACCAACGCCGAGGGGCAGAGTGCCGAGTCGCTGGCGTTCGATGTGGCCTACCTCGGCAAGGTGTGGCGGGTGGTGCAGGAGAACATCGCCAGGGCCAAGGTGGGCGAACGTGTCTACGAGGAGCTGTCGCTGCCATTGCGCAGCCTGCGCGACATGCTCAACGACGACATCGAGAAAGTGCGGGTGGATTCGCGGGCGATGTACGAGAAGGTGGTCAAGTTCGTGCACAAGTTCATGCCGAGCCTGGACGATCGCATCGAGCATTACGACGGCGAACGCCCGATCTTCGACCTGTATGGCGTCGAGGACGAGATACAGCGGGCGCTGAAGAAGGAAGTGCCGCTGAAATCGGGCGGCTACCTGATCGTCGACCAGACCGAGGCGATGACCACCATCGACGTCAACACCGGCGCCTATCTGGGTTCGCGCAACCTGGAGGAGACGGTTTACCGCACCAATCTGGAGGCGGCGCAGGCCGCCGCGCGGCAATTGCGCCTGCGCAATCTGGGCGGCATCATCATCATCGACTTCATCGACATGCTCGATGAGGAGCACCGGCGCCAGGTTCTGCGCATGCTGGGCAAGGGTCTGGCGCGCGACCACGCCAAGACCACGGTCTACCCGATGTCGGCGCTGGGGCTGGTGGAAATGACCCGCAAGCGCACCACCGAAAGCCTGGCCCGGCAGCTGTGCGAGCCGTGCCCGACCTGCAACGGTCGCGGCGTGATGAAGACCGCGGAAACGGTAACCTACGAGATCTTTCGGGAGATCACCCGTGCCGTGCGCCAGTTCAATGCCCAGAAACTGCTGGTGATGGCCAGTCCGCTGGTGGTCAACCGGATTCTGGAAGAGGACTCCAGCGCGGTTGCCGAACTGGAAGAGTTCATCTCCAAAAGCATACGCTTCCAGGCCGAAGAACATTACTCGCAGGAACAGTTCGATGTCGTTTTGCTGTAAGTCGGGCCCGGATGGCCTCGCATGAAGAAGCTGTGGCAACGGCGGCTGCATCGTTGTGCCCGGGCGTTGGGCTGGACCACCGGCGTGGCCGTGATCCTGCTTGCCGTGCTGGCGGCGCTGGCGCAGTTGCTGTTGCCGCTGATGGCTCGGCACCCGCAATGGGTGGCCGAACAGCTCAGTCAACGGCTGCAGCGGCCGGTCGCCTTTGCCTCGATGCAGGGTCGCTGGACGACCTCCGGGCCGATGTTCGTCATGCACGGGGTGACGATCGGTGCGGCGGCCGGCGCAACGGGTCCCGAGTTGCGGATACCGGAATCCGAGCTGAAACTCGATTTCGGCGGCTGGCTGCTGCCTTCGCGGCACCTGCTGAATCTGCACGCGAGGGGGTTGCAGCTGAGTCTGCTGCATGGCGCCGACGGGGTGTGGCACATCAACGGCATCGGCGACGCCAGCGGCGCGCAGCAGCAGCCGGTGTCGCTGGGGCAGCTCTCGCTGGGCCTTTGGCTCGACGACCTGCGGGTCGTCATCACCGACGCCAGGCTCGGGAAGAATTACACGCTGCTGGCCCGGCAGCTGCGGCTGAGTGCGCAAGGTGACGAAGTCCGCTTCGGCGGCACGCTGCAGCGTGCGGGGGTGGCCGCCGCACTGCACGCGGCCGGCCGGTTTCGTGCCGATGGCAGTGCCGGCCGGATCTGGATCGGTACCGATGATGTCGATCTCGGGCCACTGCTCGATGGCATCGATCCGGGCGGCTACAAGGTCGGGCAGGGGCAGGGCAGGCTGGCGGCCTGGCTGGATTGGCGCGAGGGCAGGCTGAGCAGCGGTCTGGTCCGGTTCGACCTGGACAAGCTGGTGGTGGCGGCCCCCGACGGCGCGGTGGCGAACGTATCCGGACTGCACGGTCTGGCGGGCCTGTATTGCATCGGCGAAGACTACGATGTGCGCTGGGCCGGCGATGACGGCAGCACGATGGCCTTCAATTTGCGACGGCCCGGCAGCCCCCGCGCCAGCGTCGATGTCGCCGCGCGCGACCTGCAGTTGGCGCCGTTGCTGCCATGGCTGGCGCTGAAGCCGGCGCTGGCGCCGGCGTTGGCCGCATGGGCGGGCAGCGGGCATCCGCGCGGCGAGGCGACCAGTGCCCTTTTGCACTGGAGCCGTGCCGACGGTCTGCAGGGGCTGGATCTGACCTTCAGGGATCTGACGATCGACCCGGTCGGCAAGCTGCCGGGTGTGGGTGGCCTGCGCGGCGAGTTGCGCGGCGATGCCGAGGCGCTGTCGCTGGAGCTGCCGGCGCAGGCCACCACGCTGCAGTTTCCGCATCGGTTTCGCCAGCCGTTCGTGCTGTCGAAGCTGGCCGGTACGCTGGCATTCTGGCCACAGGACGGCGGCTGGCACATCGGCGCCGATACGCTCGATTTCACCGGCGCGGGATACGCCGGACAGGCTCGCGGCGAGGTCATTCTGCCGGCGCAGGGCGGTGCGCCGTTCGTGGACATGTATGCCAGGCTCGACCACGCCGAGGTGCCGTCGGCAAAGCTGTTCTGGCCGCTCGGCTCGATGCCGCCCGGCACCATCGAATGGCTGGATCGTGCCTTGGTGGCCGGGCGCGTCGATCAGGCACAGGTGCTGCTGCGCGGCGATCTGGCCGATTGGCCGTTCCGCCACAACGAAGGACGCTTCGAGGCGCGCGCGGCGATCAGCGGGCTGACGCTCGACTACGGCGAGGGGTGGCCGCGGGTGGAAGACGCTTCCGTGGTGGTCAGCTTCGTCGACAATGGCATGCTGGCTGAAGCGAGCGGCGGTCAGTCGCTGTCCGTCAAGGCCGACAAGGCGGTCGCGGTGATTCCCGATTTCGCCGACGGCCTGCTCGACCTGAGCGTGCAGGGCAGTGGCAGCGGCGCGGGCCTGATGGAATTCGTGCGCAAGAGCCCGATCGGCATGCATCAGGCCGACACCCTGGCCAAGCTGAAACTGGGCGGCAGCGGCACCTTCGGTTTCCACCTGGCGCTGCCACTGAAAAAAACCAGCGACGCGCGGCTCGACGGCACGGCGCAATTGAAGGACGCCGACCTTGCGGCGCCGGAATGGAAGCTCAAGCTCGACAAGCTCAACGGGCCGCTGCAATTCGATCTGCACGGCATGCGGGCCGGGCCGTTGACGGCGAATTTTCGCGGCCAGCCGTCCAGCCTCACGCTGGCGATCGCCGGAGCCAACAGCGACCCGGGTACCGTGCTGTCGGCGCAGCTGCGCGGCAACTACCGTATCGACGAACTGGTGCGGGACTATCCGGCGTTGCATTGGCTCGGCGAGCTGGCCGATGGGCGCAGCGATTTCACGATCGGTTTTGCGCTTGCGCACGCGCCCGGCAGCGATGCCTTGGCGCAAACCCTCAGCATCGATTCGCCGCTGAGCGGAATAACGCTGGGACTGCCGGCGCCACTGGACAAATCGGCCGCCGCCAGCCTGCCGCTGCATCTCGAGATGAGTCTGCCGGTCAGCGGCAGCGACCTGAGGATTGCGCTGGGCCAGGTGCTGCGCGGGCGCATGAAATTGCCCGCCGGCACGCAGCAGGCGCTGGCGGCCACCATGGCGTTCGGCAACCAGATGCCGACCAGCCTGCCCGATCGCGACCTGCGCATTCGCGGCCATGCCGACCATCTGGATGTCACCGGCTGGGTACAGCGTGCCGTCGCCGGCGGCGGCAACGACGGCCCTGGGCTGGAGAGCGTCGACGTCAGTACCGACCATGCCGCGGTGTTCGGCCGCCCGCTGGGTGCGATGCATATCCGTGCCGCGCCGCAGTCGGGCACGCTGGGCATCAACGTGGAGGGTGCCGCCATGGCCGGCGACTTCAGCGTGCCTCTCCAGGAGCTGAACAAGCGCGGCATCACGGCGCGATTGCAGCGGTTGTACTGGCCGAAAGAGCCGGTGCGCGAGCCCGCCGCCGATGCGGCGGCGCCCTTGGCCTCGGCAAACCCTGCCGACACCGGCATCAACCCGGCCGCGCTGCCGCCGATGCATCTGTGGGTGGGGGATCTGCGCATGGGCGATGCAAAACTCGGCGAATCCCGCCTGGAGACCTGGCCCACCGCCAGCGGCATGCATATCGAGCAGCTGCGTTCGTTGTCCAGCCGCGTGCAGATCACCGGAAGCGGCGACTGGGACGGCACCGCCAGCAACAGCCATACGCACATGCGGATCGATTTCGTGGCCGAGGATCTCGGCGCCATGCTGAGCGCATTCGGCTACGAAGGACTTGTCGATGACGGCAAGACGCACGATCAGCTCGATGCCACCTGGCCAGGAGCCCCCAGCACACTGTCGCTGGCGAACATGGACGGCACCCTGAGCATCCACGTCACCGACGGCCATATCCCGGCGGTGACGTCCCCGGGAGTCGGGCGATTGCTGGGACTGGTTTCGCTGTCCGAGCTGCCGCGCCGGCTCACCCTCGACTTTGGCGACGTGTTCGGCAAGGGCGTGGCGTTCGACTCGATCGCCGGCGATTTCCGGCTCGCCAACGGCAACGCCACCACCAGCAACCTGCTGATCAAGACGCCGGCGGCGAATATCAGCATCACCGGCCGCACCGGCCTGCGCGCCAGGGACTACGACCAGCAGGTACTGCTCGTTCCCCATGTCGGCAACAGCCTGCCACTGGTCGGTGCCATGGTCGGGGGGCCGATCGGCGCGGCGGCCGGGCTTGCGGTGCAGGGCCTGCTTGGGCGGGGACTGAATCAGGCTTCCAGCGCGCGCTACACGATCACCGGCAGTTGGGACAAGCCGGTGATGACCCTGGTGGAGAAACGTGCCGCCGGTGCGCTACCCGCGGCTCCGCTGCTTTATCCCGCTGCCGAAGGTAATGCGCCGGCCGCCGCCAGCAGTGCGGCGCCGGCAAGCTCCGGCTCGGCGGGTCACTGACCCGCCGCTCGATGTCGCGCCGACGAGCCCGGTACGACGACTGCCCGCCGAGGCCATCGCGCCGGCCGCCGCCGATCCGCCGGTGGGCTTGCCGGATCCTGGCATCGACCGCCGCGGCTTTAAAGCTGTCACCGGGAGCCCCATATGGGATAGTTCCTGACCGACCGTCGATGCCCTGCTTATGGATTCCCTGATTGCACAAGCCGAGAGCAAGCTGCTTGTTCCAGGCGGCCTTGCCACCGGCGACCTCGATAGCGTGTTTGCCCAGTTGATGGGGCCGTCGATCGATGCCGCCGACCTGTATTTCCAGCATTCCCGCAGCGAGTCGTGGCTGCTGGAGGAAGGCATCGTCAAGGATGGCAGCCACTCGATCGAACAAGGTGTGGGGGTGCGCGCGATCAGCGGCGAGAAAACCGGATTCGCCTATTCCGACGAAATCGTGCTGCCGCAGTTGCTGGAGGCGACCCGGGCCGCGCGTGCGATTGCGCGCGATGGCCGCGGCGCCGGCCGGCCGCTGGCGCTGAACGGCGCACGGGCGCTGTATCCGGCGATCGATCCGGTCGATAGCCTGCCCAATCCGGACAAGATCGCCCTGCTGCGCGAAGTCGACGCCTACGCCCGCGCGCGCGATCCGCGCGTCAAGCAGGTGATCGTGAGCCTGGCCGCGACCATCGACACCGTCCTGATCGCCGCTTCCGACGGCACGCTGGCGGCCGATGTGCGTCCGCTGGTGCGGCTCAGCGTGCAGGTGATCGCCGAGCAGAATGGGCGGCGCGAACAGGGGCAGGGCGGCGGCGGCGGCCGCTATGGATACCGCGAGCTGATCGAGAACGGCCGCGCCCTGGCGTTCGCCGCCGAGGCCGTGCGCCAGGCGCTGGTGAACCTCGACGCGGTCGACGCTCCGGCCGGCAACATGACCGTGGTGCTCGGTCCGGGCTGGCCCGGCGTGCTGCTGCACGAGGCGATCGGGCATGGACTGGAGGGCGACTTCAACCGCAAGGGCAGCTCGGCGTTCGCCGGCCGGCTCGGCCAGCGGGTGGCCGCGCCGGGCGTCACCGTGGTGGACGACGGCACCCTGGCCGGCCGTCGCGGCTCGCTCAGCGTGGACGACGAGGGCACGCCGACCGAGTGCACCGTGCTGATCGAGGACGGCATCCTCAAGGGCTACATGCAGGACAAGCTGAACGCCCGCCTGATGGGCATGGCGCCGACCGGCAACGGCCGGCGCGAGTCGTTCAGCGCGCTGCCGATGCCGCGCATGACCAACACCTACATGCTGGCCGGATCGCACGACCCCGCGGAGATCATCCGCTCGGTCAAGCGTGGCCTCTATGCGCCGAATTTCGGCGGCGGCCAGGTCGACATCACCAACGGCAAGTTCGTGTTCTCCGCCAGCGAGGCTTACCTGATCGAGGACGGGCGGATCACCGCGCCGGTCAAGGGGGCCACCCTGATCGGCTCCGGCCCGGAGATCCTGAACCGGGTCTCGATGATCGGCAGCGACCTCAAGCTGGACGATGGCGTGGGGGTGTGCGGCAAGGACGGCCAGAGCGTGCCGGTGGGCGTGGGGCAGCCGACGCTGAAGATCGATGGCATGACGGTGGGCGGTACCGTCTCGTAACGGTTCCCATGATTTTCCCGGTTGCGGCTGGCGATGGGGGCGTGCCGGTCATCTTTTCGTGTGTCGCAAGCCCGCCCGGCGGCACGATCGCACAGCACGGAATCGTGCGTGGCGGAGTGTCGCAGTCGGCCGCGCAATATGCTGCGCACGAGCGTGCTGCCGCTCTTCGAAGCGTCATCTCCGGGTAGCCTCGGGCCGGGTGGGGCGAGGGGTCTTGAATCCATCTGCGAAGCGCTTTACGGCCCCCGGAAGCGCGGGGGCGACGCGGTTTTCCGGGGATAAAACGGCATCGCAATATATTGCTTTCCATCGAAATTTATCGTTGCCGAGGGCCGGCGCGGCAGGGGCGACTTGACCAAGGTCAAAACAGCCCGTGTTCAACCTCCGTACGATTTGTCTAACGGCATCTTAACCACTCGACCGAGGAGCACAGACGTATGTTTACGATGAGAAAACGGAGTCCTGACGGAGCACGGCCCGCAAGCCGGCTGCTGCGCAAGGCTGCCGTGGCAGCGTGCCTGCTGTTGGCACCCACGCTGGCATTGGCGGTGCCTTCGTATGCACGTCAGACGCATCAGCCCTGCGTGGCCTGCCATGTCGGCGGCTTCGGCCCCGAACTGACGGTATTCGGCCGCGAGTTCAAGATCAACGGCTACACCATGAAGGTCGGCAACGACACCAAGGTGCCGCTCTCGGCGATGCTGGTCGAGTCCTTCACGCATACGTCGAAGGCGCAGACCTCGCCGCCGGCCAATGGTTACGGCACCAACAACAATACCGAGGTGCAACAGGCCTCGATGTTCCTGGCCGGCCGTCTGACCGATCACATCGGCATTTTCTCCCAGGCGACCTATTCAGAGAACGGCGGTCTGCTCGGCTGGGACAACACCGACCTGCGTTACGCCAGCCCGTTCAGCCACGGCAACCACAGCGGCACCTGGGGTATTTCGGTCAACAACAACCCGACCATCAGTGACGTCTTCAATTCCGCGCCGGGCTGGATCTATCCCTACATGGCTTCCGACCTGGCTCCGGGCGCACCGGCGGCACCGATGCTGTTCGGCGCCCTGGCCGGTCAGGCGATCGGCGCGACCGCCTATGCCCAGATCGATGGCAAATGGTATGTCGAGGCCGGTGGTTACCGTTCCCTGTCGATTGCCTTTACCCACCATGTCAATACCGGCTACGACGGCAAGCTCTCGGGCGTCGCTCCGTATGCCCGGGTGGCCTACACCTGGAACATTCCGCACGGCAACTTCTCGCTGGGTGGTTTCCTGCTGGACATGAAGCGCGGCGGCCTGGGTTCCGATCTGAACGGCAACCCCATTCCGGTGGCCGGCCCGACCGACAACTTCGACGACGTGGGTCTCTCGGCCGACTACCAGCACTTCATGGGCGACAACATCGTCACGGTCAACGGGCTGTACGTCCACGAGAAACAGACCCTCAACAACACCTACAGCGGCGGCACCGGTTCCTCGAATCTGCATAACACGCTGGATTCGTTCAACCTCAAGGGCAGCTACTGGTACCAGAATACCTACGGCGTGACGCTGGCCGGGTTCGCCAGCAACGGCAGCAGCGACCTCATCCTGTACGGCAACAACGGTTCGCCGAACACCCAGGGCGGCACGGTCGAATTCGACTACAACCCGTTCGGCAAGGCCGACTCGTGGGAGCAGCCCTTCGCCAACGTGCGGCTGGGCCTGCAGTACACCTACTTCACCAAGTTCAGCGGCCTCGTGCACAACGTCGACGGCGCCGGGCGCAATGCCAGCGACAACAACACGCTTTACTTCTACGTCTGGCTGGCGATCTAAGCCGCAAGACAGTCATTGAGACATGAAAGGGTGGCTGGCCGCGAGGCCAGCCACCCTTTTTGTTGGTGCGCCGGACCGGGCGCGCGAGCCTGGAAACGAAAGCCGCCGCTTGCCGGGGTGTTGCTGCGGGGGCGGTCGCCAATGCAATTCCTACGCAAGCTGTGGGCGATGGCCGACAGCAAGGTCAACTTTCCCGTGGCAGATTGCGGCACGAC
>JAGWMU010000218.1 GCA_028873095.1 Pseudomonadota bacterium
TCGGCGACCACCGCCACGCCGGCCACGCGTTCGCCCTCGGCCAGCTGCTTCTTCGGGATCTCGATCAGCTTGTTGCCCTTGCCCTTGTCCAGCTCGGGCAGCTCGGCCACCGAGAACATCAGCAGGTGGCCTTCGGAGGTAACCACCACGATGCGGTCGCGCGCCGGATCGGCGCTGATCCGCGGCGCCAGCACTTTCGCGCCGTCGCCGAGCGAGATGATCTGCTTGCCGGCCTTGTTGCGCCCGGTGAGCGATTCGAAGCGGCTGACGAAGCCGTAGCCGAAGTCGCTGGCGAGGATCAGCCGGGTGTCGTTGTCGCCGGCGGCCACCGCGTCGAAGCTGGCGCCCGGCGCGGGACTGAAGCGGCCGGTCAGCGGTTCGCCGTTGCCGCGCGCCGAGGGCAGGGTGTGCGCCGGCGTCGAGTAGCTGCGGCCGGTGGAATCGATGAAGGCCACCTGCTGGGTGGTGCGCGCCTTGACCGCGGCCAGCAGGCCATCGCCCTCGCGGTAGTTCAGCGCTTCGGCGTCGATGTCGTGGCCCTTGGCCGCGCGCGCCCAGCCCTTCTGGCTCAGCACCACGGTGACCGGCTCGCTGGCGACCAGCGCGCTTTCGTCCAGCGCCTGCGCCACTTCGCGTTCGACCAGCGGCGAGCGGCGGTCGTCGCCGAATTTGGCGGCGTCGGCGCGCAGTTCGTCCTTGAGCAGGCCCTTCAGCTTGGCCGGCGACTTCAGCAACACGTTGATGCGGGCGCGCTCTTCTTCCAGTTGATCCGCCTCGGCGGTGATCTTCATCTCCTCCAGCCGCGCCAGCTGGCGCAGGCGGGTTTCCAGGATGTAGTCGGTCTGCTCCTCGCTGAGCCGGAAGCGCGCCATCAGCACGGCCTTGGGCTCGTCCTCGGTGCGCACGATGCGAATGACTTCATCGAGGTTGAGGTAGGCGATGCGCAGGCCTTCGAGCAGGTGCAGGCGGCGCTCGACCTTGGCCAGCCGATGCTCCAGCCGCCGGGTGACCGTGCTGGTGCGGAAGTTCAGCCACTCGCTGAGGATGCGCTTGAGATCCTTCACCTGCGGCCGGCCGTCCAGGCCGATCATGTTGAGGTTGATGCGGAAGCTCTTTTCCAGGTCGGTGGTGGCGAACAGGTGCTGCATGGTCTCGTCGGCGTCGACGCGGCTGGAGCGCGGCACGATCACCAGCCGGATCGGGTTCTCGTGGTCGGACTCGTCGCGCAGGTCCTCGATCATCGGCAGCTTCTTGGCGCGCATCTGCGCGGCGATCTGCTCGAGGATCTTCGACGGGCTGACCTGGTGCGGCAGCGCGGTGATCACGATGTTGGCTTCCTCGCGCCGATATACCGCGCGGGCGCGCACCGAGCCGCCGCCCGACTGGTACATCGCCAGCAGGTCGGCGCGCGGGGTGATGATCTCCGCCTCGGTCGGGTAGTCCGGCCCGCGCACGTGCTCGCACAGGTCGGCGACGGTCGCGTCCGGGTCGTCCAGCAGGCGGATGCAGGCGCTGGCCAGCTCGCGCAGGTTGTGCGGCGGGATGTCGGTGGCCATGCCCACGGCGATGCCCATCGAGCCGTTCAGCAGCACGTGCGGCACGCGCGCCGGCAGCCAGCTGGGTTCGTCCAGGGTGCCGTCGAAGTTCGGCACCCAGTCCACCGTGCCCTGGCCCAGCTCGCCCAGCAGCGCCTCGGCGATCGGGCTCAGCTTCGACTCGGTGTAGCGCATCGCGGCGAAGCTCTTGGGGTCGTCCGGCGAGCCGAAGTTGCCCTGGCCGTCCACCAGCGGGTAGCGGTACGAGAACGGCTGCGCCATCAGCACCATCGCCTCGTAGCACGACGAGTCGCCGTGCGGATGGAACTTGCCGATCACGTCGCCGATGGTGCGCGCCGACTTCTTCGGCTTGGCGGTGGCGGCCAGCCCCAGCTCGCTCATCGCGTAGATGATGCGCCGCTGCACCGGCTTCAGACCGTCGCCGACGAAGGGCAGGGCGCGGTCCAGCACCACGTACATCGAATAGTCGAGGTAGGCCCGCTCGGCGTACTCCTTCAGCGGGATCTGTTCGTAATTGGCTTGCAGGATCATGGCTTACGTCGATTCGATGGCGCGCGAGTGGCGCGGATAACCGGACGATGGTGCCAGAAAGCGCCCCGCTCTTGTAGGAGCGCACCCTGTGCGCGAAAAGCCGCCCCATGCCCATGCGCGATGTTTTCGTTCGGGCGTCCCGGCGAAGAGCATCGCGCACAGGGTGCGCTCCTACGGGGAATGGATCATTCGCGGACGGCTTGGATGCCGAGCTTGCGCAGCTGCGCCTGCACGCTGTCCGGGCCGGCCAGGTGGGCGGCGCCGACGGCGATGAAGACGGTGCCGGGTTTGCGCAGCATGGCGGCGATCTTGCCGGCCCAGTTCCGGTTGCGTTCCACCAGCAGGCGCTGGTAGAGCTGCGGTTCGCGCTGGCGCAGGTCTTCGTCTTCGAGTCTGGCGATGGCGGCGGTGTCGCCGGCTTTCCAGTCGCCGATCAGCTCGGTGAGTTCGCTGCTGCCCCGGTCGACATCGTGCAGGGTCGCGCGCAGGAAGGCCAGTTCGACGGCGGGCGGCAGGTCGGCCAGGAAGCGGATCTGCTGTTCGGCGGTCTCCAGCCCGTCGACCGGCTTGCCGGCCGCCAGCATCTGCGCCTTGAGCAGCTTGTCGACCCCGTGCGCGGGATCGAGCCCGGCCTTCAGCAGCGGCGTCACGGCCAGGGTCAGCGCGGCCAGCCAGGGGCGCATGATCTGCAGGGTGCGCACGCCGCCGGGCACGCCGGCGGTTTGCGCGGCCGATGCCAGGGTGGCGTTTTCGCGGGGGCTGAGTTTGTCGGCGAGCGGGTGGGCCGGGTCCAGCCCGTACTGCAGCACCAGCGCCTGCATGTGCGCAGGGTCGTCGTCGGTCAGCTCGATCGTCAGCGAGTCGCTGGCGGCCAGCGCCCGGTCGAGCGCCGGGTAGCGCCAGTCGGTGTCGTTTGGCAACAGGTGCACGGTGCCGAACAGGTAGATGGTGGTGTCGGCGCGCCTGATCATCCACAGCGCCGGGTGGGCCATCGCCGGCGCGACCAGCAACAGGTTCAGCAGCAGCGCGATGGCGAGGCGACAGCGGATTTTCATGCGGATACGTCGTCGGTGAATGCGGTCGGATGGGCAGATGATGCCCGAGTGCAAGGCCGTTGTGCGTCTTGACGCTGTCATGCACGCTTGTTCCAATCGCAGGATCGACTGGCCACGTACCGCGGGGTCGGCTATCCATTGCCGGGACGCCATCGCATGAAAGAATCGTCAGGGAACGCCATCCGCATGCCGCGATGCCGCCCCGCGCGCGCGCGGCACTGGCTGCGTTGGCTGCCGATGCTGTGGCTGGGCGCATGCGCGGCCAGTCCTGCGCGGCCGTCACCGCCGCCGGCGGTCGCGGCGCCGGTGCGCCACGTGTTCGTGATCGTGCTGGAGAACGAGCCCTACCAGGTCACCTTCGGCGCGCAGTCGCTGGCACCGTACCTGGCGCATGTCCTGCCGAAGCGGGGCGCACTGTTGCCGAACTACTACGGCATCGGCCACTACAGCCTGGACAACTACATCGCGATGATCAGCGGCCAGGCGCCGAACCCGGCCACGCAGGAAGATTGCAAGGTGTTCAGCGAGTTCAGCCGTCGCGCGCCGGGGCTGGATGCGAACGGGCAGGCGCGGGGCGAGGGCTGCGTCTACCCGGCCGACGTCAGGACGCTGGCCGACCAGCTCGAGTCCGCCGGGCTGGACTGGAAGGGCTACATGGAGGACATGGGGGCGGACCCGGCGCGCGAAGCCGCGACCTGCG
>JAGWMU010000033.1 GCA_028873095.1 Pseudomonadota bacterium
AAAAGGCCATTCGCGCACAGGGTGCGCTCCGGTTGCCTGGCGTCCGGTTGCCGGGCGCTATTGCCGCGAGCGGAAACGCAGCGGGTGCTGGCCGGCGTCATCCGCCGCCGCCGGCTTCGCCGGGGCGCAGCCGCTGCAGCTGCCGCAGCCGTCGCCGCAACCGCCGGCTTTCGCCTCGGCCGGCCGCAGCCAGCGGCCGAGGCGGCATACGGCAGCCGGACGTCCCGGCCGATCCAGCGCGGCGGCAATCCCGGCGAGCAGGCGCCGGCTGGTCTGCGGCAGCAGCTTGTGGAACGCCTGCCACGCACTGAACGCGACCACCATGCCGATCACCGCCGCCTGCACCAGCGCAAAACCGCTCATGCCAGCATCCTCGCGAGCTGGTAGGTCAGCAGCGCGGCGGCATAGGCCAGCGCGAACATGTAGCCCGCGCTGATCGCCACGTAGCGCCACGAATTGGTCTCGCGCCGGATCACCGCCAGGGTGGACATGCATTGCGGCGCGAACACGTACCAGGCCAGCAGCGACAACGCGGTGGCCAGCGACCATTGCCGCGCGATCACCGTGCCCAGCTGGCTGACCAGCGCCGGATCGCTGCCGGACATCGCGTAGACCGTACCCAGCGCCGAGACCGCCACCTCGCGCGCCGCCAGCCCGGGCACCAGCGCGATGCAGATCTGCCAGTTGAAGCCGATCGGCGCGAACAGGTAGTGCATCGCATGGCCGAGGCGGCCGGCCAGGCTGAAATCGATCGCCGGCTCGGTGGCCCCCGCGGGCGCACCGGGAAAACTCGACAGGAACCACAGCAGCACGGTCAGCGAAAGGATGATGCCGCCGACGCGGCGCAGGAAGATCACCGTCCGCTGCCACAGGCCCAGCGCCACGTCGCGCAGCTGCGGCATGCGATAGGCCGGCAACTCCATCAGCAGCGCGTGCTCGCTCTTGTCGCGGCGCAGGCGCTTGATCACGCTGGCCACCACCAGCGCACTGACGATGCCGAGCAGGTACAGCGTGAACAGCACGATGCCCTGCAGGTTGAACAGGCCGAAGACGACATGCCGGCGCGGGATGAACGCGGCGATCAGCAGCGTGTACACCGGCAGCCGCGCCGAGCACGTCATCAACGGCGCCACCAGGATCGTGGTGAGGCGATCGCGCGGGTCGGTGATGCTGCGCGTGGCCATGATGCCGGGCACCGCGCAGGCGAAACTCGACAGCAACGGGATGAACGCGCGTCCGGTCAGCCCGGCCTTGAACATCATCCGGTCGAGCAGGAACGCCGCCCGCGGCAGGTAGCCGGACTCCTCGAGGATCAGGATGAACAGGAACAGGATCAGGATCTGCGGCAGGAACACCAGCACCGCACCGAGCCCGGCGAAGATGCCGTCGTTGAGCAGGCTGTGCAGCGCGCTGCCGGCCGGCAGCGCCTGGGTCAGCCAGGCGCCGAGCGCGGTCATGCCGGCCTCGATGCCGTCCATCAGCGGCGCGGCCCACGAAAACACCGCCTGGAAGATCAGGAACATCAGCACCGCCAGGATCGCCAGGCCGAACACCGGATGCAGCGCCCAGCGGTCGATCGCATCGTCCAGCAGCGCCGTGGCGCGCGGCATCCGCACGCTGGCGGTCAGCAGTTCGCGCACTTGCGCATGCAGGTCGGCGCGGCTCGCCGCATCGTCCGGCTGCAGCGGTGCGGCCATCGGCACTTCGCCGTCGACGCGGGCGATCAACGCCTGCGCACCGCCGCGTTTCACCGCGACGGTTTCCACGACCGGCACGCCGAGCCGCCGTTGCAGCTCGGCCACATCGATCGCGATGCCCCGCCGCCGCGCGGTATCCATCATGTTCAGCGCCAGCAGCACCGGCCGGCCCAGGCGCTTGACCTCCAGCACGAAACGCAGGTGCAGGCGCAGGTTGGTGGCGTCGGCGACGCAGACGATCAGGTCCGGCGCCGGCTCGCCCGGATGGGTGCCCTGGCAGACATCGCGGGTGATCTGCTCATCCGGGCTGTTCGCATCGAAGCTGTACGTGCCGGGCAGGTCCAGCACATGCAGCACGCGGCCGGACGGCGCGGTAAAGCGGCCCTCCTTGCGCTCGACCGTGACGCCGGCGTAGTTGGCCACCTTCTGCCGACCGCCGGTGAGCAGGTTGAACAAGGCGGTCTTGCCGCAATTCGGATTGCCCACCAGCGCGATGCGCAGGCTGGAAAGCGGCAACGTCGACGCGCTCATGCCGCCTCCGGCCGCACCGCGACCCGCGCCGCCTCGCTGCGACGCAGCGCGAAACGGGTCGAACCGATCTGGATCAGCAGCGGATCGCCGCCCATGGGCCCGGTTGCCACCACCCGCACCGGCTCGCCATCGACGAAACCCAGATCGCGCAGGCGTTGCGCGATCGGGTCCGACGGATGGGCGTCGTCCACGCAGTCGACCACGGCCGGTGCCCCCTTGGGTAAATTGGACAGACGCACGGGCTAGTTCTCAAATAAGAATTGTTCGCATTGTATTCCGTTGTCCGCGCGACCGCACCTGCCGGGCCATGCGACATATCGCCACCGTTTATCATGCAGCATTTGCGAGGCCAATCCATGACCGACTCCATCCAGTGCGAACACCGCGGCAGCACGGCGTGGCTCACCCTGCACCGCACGGCGGTGCACAACGCGTTCGACGATGGACTGATCGTCGCGCTGACCGCTGCCGTGAAGGCTGCCGGCAGCGATCCGGCCGTCCGTGCCGTGGTGCTGACCGGCGCGGGAGCCAGCTTCTCGGCCGGGGCCGATCTGCACTGGATGCGCGGCATGGCCGACGCCAGCGAAGCGGAAAACCGCGCCGATTCGCTGGCGCTGGCCGGCCTGATGCGCAGCCTGCAATTCTGCCCCAAGCCCACCATCGCCCGCGTCAACGGCGCGGCCTACGGCGGCGGCGTGGGGCTGGTCGCCTGCTGCGATATCGCCATCGGCACCGAACAGGCGAAGTTCGGTCTCACCGAAGTGAAGCTGGGCCTGGTGCCGGCGGTCATCTCGCCGTACGTGACCGCCGCGATCGGCCTGCGCCATGCGCGGCGACTGTTCCTCTCCGGCGAGATTTTCGATGCCGCCACGGCGCTGCGGATCGGCCTGCTGCACCAGGTCGTCGCCGCGGACGCGCTGGACGAATCCGTGCAGCACACGCTCGCCCTGCTGGCCAAGGGCGGCCCTATCGCACAGGCCGAAGCCAAGCGGCTGGCGCTGCGCGTGGCCGGCATCGACGAGACACAGGCCGAACGGCTCGACCGCGACAACGCCGAGCTGATCGCCCGCCTGCGCGTGTCGCCGGAAGGCCAGGAAGGGCTGGGCGCCTTCCTCGCCAAGCGCGCGCCGGCCTGGGTGGACTGACGCCGCCGCCCCCAAGCGTGCAACACCACACCAGTTTGAAAAACTTTGCATCGACCACGAACGGCCCCAGGGATTCCACATGTTCGAACGCGTACTGATTGCCAACCGCGGCGAGATCGCCTGCCGCGTGATCCGCAGCTGCCGCCGGCTCGGCATCCACACCATCGCGGTGTATTCGGAAGCCGACCGCGACGCGCAGCACGTGCGGCTGGCCGACGAGGCGTGGCCGATCGGCGGGCCGCGCCCGGCCGACTCGTACCTGCGCGGCGACGCCATCCTCGAGGTGGCCAGGCAAACCGGCGCGCAGGCGATCCACCCCGGCTACGGCTTCCTGTCCGAGAACACCTGCTTCGCCCGCGCCTGCAGCGACGCCGGCATCGCCTTCATCGGCCCGAAGCCCGCGAGCATCGACGCGATGGGTTCCAAGGCCGCCGCCAAGGCGCTGATGGAACAGCACGCCGTGCCGCTGGTGCCGGGCTACCACGGCGACAACCAGGATCCGGCCTTCCTCGCCGCACAGGCGGGCAAGACCGGTTTCCCGCTGATGATCAAGGCCGCGGCCGGCGGCGGCGGCAAGGGCATGCGCATCGTGCGCGGCGCCGACGAATTCGCCGATGCGCTGGCCTCGGCGCAGCGCGAGGCGGCCAATGCGTTCGGCGACACGCGGGTGATACTCGAACGCTATGTGGAGCATCCGCGGCACATCGAATTCCAGGTGTTCGGCGACGGCCACGGCAACGTGATCCATCTCAACGAACGCGAATGTTCCGCCCAGCGCCGCTATCAGAAAGTGCTGGAGGAAACCCCTTCGCCGTTCCTCGACGACCAGCGGCGCGCGGCGATGGGCGCAGCCGCGGTCGCGGCCGCGAAAGCCGTCGATTATGTCGGCGCCGGCACGGTGGAGTTCATCGTGGCGGCGAACGGCGAGTTCTTCTTCATGGAGATGAACACCCGGCTGCAGGTCGAGCATCCGGTCACCGAGCTGACGCTGGGGCTGGACCTGGTCGAATGGCAGCTGCGCATCGCCGCCGGCGAAGCGCTGCCGCTCGGGCAGGAGCAGGTCCGCGCCCGCGGCCACGCGATCGAGGTGCGGCTGTATGCCGAAGATCCCGACCAGAACTTCCTGCCGGGTTCCGGCAAGCTGCTGACGCTGCGCCTGCCGCCGCCGTCGAAGCACGTGCGCATCGACGGCGGCGTGATCGAAGGCGACACCGTGACGGTCTTCTACGACCCGATGATCGCCAAGCTGATCGTGTTCGACGACGATCGCACGAAGGCGCTCGAGCGGCTGCGCGAGGCGCTGGCGGCCTGCGAGATCCGCGGCCCGAAATCCAATATCGGCTTCCTCGAACGGCTGGCCCGGCACCCGGCGGTGGTCGAGGGACGCATCGATACCGGCTACCTCGACCGTCACCTGGAGGAATTCCTGCTGGGCGAGGCTGCGCCGGCGGCGCACGTCCTGTTCGCGGCAGCCACGGCCGCGTTGCTGGATGACGAGACGAGCGTCGCCGCGCCGGCCGCCGACCCGTATTCGCCCTGGGCGCGGGCCGACGCGTGGCGCATCGGCCACGCCGGCAAACGCATCGTCGCGCTGACGCTGCGCGAGCAGCGCTACGACATCGAGGCCTACGGCCACAGCGGCGACTATCGGCTGCGCCACGCCGGAACGGCCTGCGAGGTCCGCGGCGCACGGCTGCACGACGGCAACCTGAGCGCGCGCTTCGATGGCCAGTCGCTGCGCATGCCGCTGCGCGCCGACGCCCACCACGTGCTGCTGCACGACGCCGGCGGCCAGCGCTACGGTTTCACCCGCGCGGTCGCGTTCGCCTGGGAATCGAAGGACGCCGGCGGCGGCAACCTGATCGTCGCGCCGATGCCCGGCCGCATCGTGCTGGTCAAGGCAAGCACCGGCGATGTGGTCGAGCAGGGCCAGGAGCTGCTGGTGATGGAGGCAATGAAGATGGAGCTGGCCTTGAAGGCGCCGCGCGCCGGCACCATCGAATGCATCAGCGCCGCGCAGGGCGAGTTCGTCGAAGCCGACGCC
Source organism: Pseudomonadota bacterium (assembly GCA_028873095.1). Taxonomy (GTDB): domain Bacteria; phylum Pseudomonadota; class Gammaproteobacteria; order Xanthomonadales; family Rhodanobacteraceae; genus Rhodanobacter. The sequence continues at coordinate 5,418 of JAGWMU010000033.1, forward strand.
GTGCTGATCAGGTTCGAGGCCTGAGCCGGATGCTCGCCGCCACCGCCACTCGCCCGCCACCGCCGAAACCGGTAGGAGCGCACCCTGTGCGCGAAAAGCTCTTATCCAGGCGCCGACAAAGAGATTTTCGCGCACAAGGTGCGCTCCTACGCCAACCATGACGGAGCCAGCCATGACATCCAGCAACCACGTCCGCATCGTCGAAGTCGGCGCGCGCGACGGCCTGCAGAACGAGAAGACCCTGCTGCCGGCCGCGGTGAAGATCGCGCTGATCGACCGGCTGTCCTCGACCGGCCTCGAGACCATCGAGGCGACCAGTTTCGTCAGCCCGAAGTGGGTACCGCAGCTGGCCGACGCGGCCGAGGTGTTCCGCGGCATCCGCAAGGTCCCGGGGGTGGCTTATCCGGTACTGGTGCCGAATGCGCAGGGCTACGCCCGCGCCCGCGAGGTCGGCGCCACGGAAATCGCCGTGTTCACCGCCGCCTCCGAGGCGTTCAACCGCCGGAACGTCAATGCCTCGATCGACGAGTCGATCGCCCGCTTCGCCCCGGTGATCGAGCAGGCCCGGGCGGACGGCGTGAAGGTGCGCGGCTATGTCTCCACCGTGCTCGGCTGTCCCTATCAGGGCGAGGTGCCGGTCGGCGACGTGGTGCGCGTGGCGAAGCGGCTGCACGAACTGGGCTGCTACGAAGTCTCGCTGGGCGACACCATCGGCGTCGGCACCCCGGCGCGCGCGCGCGCGATGCTGCACGCGGTCGCGCAGGAGGTGCCGATGCGGGCGCTCGCCGTGCATTTCCACGACACCTACGGCCAGGCGCTGGCGAACATCCTGGCCTGCCTGGAGGAAGGCGTGCGCGTGGTCGACAGCTCGGTCTCCGGCACCGGCGGCTGCCCGTATGCCAAGGGCGCCACCGGCAACGTGGCCAGCGAGGATGTGGCGTACATGCTGCACGGCATGGGCATGGCTACCGGCATCGACCTGGACCTGCTGATCGCCACCGGCGCCTGGCTCGCCGCGCAGTTGCACAAGGAAACCGCCAGCCGGGTCACCCGCGCCCGCACGGCCAACTGAAACCTTTCCCTGACCTACCTGCACGCGACCACAGGCATGCCCACCTCTTTCACGATCCGTCCGATCGCCGCCGGCGACAACCCCGCGATGGCCGCCATCATCCGCCGCGTGATGCCCGAGTTCGGCGCCGACGGCCCCGGCTTCGCGATCCACGATGCCGAAGTGGACCATATGAGCGAAGCCTATGCGCGGCCCCGCAGCGCCTACTTCGTGGTCGAGCGCGACGGCCAGGTCCTGGGCGGCGGCGGCGTGGCGCCGCTGGACAACGGCGGCCCGGACGTGTGCGAATTGCGCAAGATGTATTTCCTGCCCGCGGCCCGCGGCATCGGCGCCGGCACGGCGATGATGCAGTATTGCCTGGATGCCGCCCGCCGCCTCGGCTTCCGTCGCTGCTACCTGGAAACCTGCAGCAGCATGCAGGCGGCGCAGGCGCTGTACCGGCGCAGCGGCTTCGCGCCGCTGGACGCGCCGATGGGCGGCACCGGGCATTTCAGTTGCGACCGGTTCTACCTGCTCGAACTGCGGGCGACGACGGCATGACGCCGACCGTGCGCATCGCCCGCGTCGAGGACGCCGCCGCGATCCGGGCGATCTACGCGCCCTCGGTCACCGATGGCGCCGCCACGTTCGAGACCGCGCCGCCCGAGGTGGCGACGATGCGCGAACGCATCCATGCCCGCCTTGCGCATTACCCCTGGCTGGTCTGGGAGGAATCCGGCGAAGTGCTCGCCTATGCCTATGCCGGACGCTTCCGCGAACGCGCCGCCTACGACTGGATCGCCGAAACCTCGATCTACGTGCGTGCCGACGCCGGCCGCCGCGGCATCGCCCGCAGGCTCTACGGCGGCTTGCTGGAGGTGATGCGCCTGCAGGGCATCAACCAGGCCGTCGGCGTGATCACCCTGCCGGGCACCGCCAGCGTGGCGCTGCACGAAAGCATGGGCTTCAGCCCTGCCGGCGTCTGGCGCCATGCGGGTTTCAAGCTGCAGCGCTGGTGGGACGTCGGGGTATGGCAGAAGGAACTGCAACCCGTGGCGCATCCGCCGCCGCCCGTGGTGCCGTTTGCCGACATGGCCCGGTTGCCCGCATTGGGCCGCCTGCTTGCCGATCTGCCGCCGGCGACATGAACCCGTCATCGCGAGCGGCCCGCGATGGCGGGCCGTTCGCCCAAGCATGCCGCGCCGGCGGCCCCTGCCGCCACATCAATGGTGCAGGAGAATGTCCATGATGACGCCCGTGGTGACGGCGACCAGCAGGAAGTCGCCGTCGTCGCTGCGCACCCAGTGGTAGCCGCGCGGCGGCTCGCGCAGGTGGTCGCGGCGCCAGTCGGTCACCACATAGCGCGTGCGGTACTCCACCGGCAGGTAACCGCCGCGCCGGTACCAGCCCTCATGGCGGCCGCGATCGTGCCAGCTCTCGTAGTGGCCACGGCCGGGGCCGCGATAATCCCGATGCCGGTCGCCGTCGTTCCAGGCCGCGTCGCGATCGCCCCGGTCCCGACCGCGATCCCCTCTTTCCTCGTCGCGATGGTCCCGCCCATGGTCCCGATGATCCCGGCCTTGATCCTCATGGCCCCGCCCCCGGCCATGATCCTTGCCATGCCAGCCATTGTCGTGATGATCCTGATCCTGGCCGTAATCGTTCTGGCCCAAGGGTTGAGCCGCCACCGCGATCGCCGGCAAGATCAGCAGCGCACCGCAGACCATCCACCGACTCAATTGCTTCTTCATGCGCACCCCACTCCTCTCGATGATGGCAAATACCCCTGGGAAAGCCCGACTCCAGGATCCCGGCCGGCTGCTCTGCGCGGTCTCGGCACGGGAGACAGCGTCGTCCTGATTGCAAGATCGCCGCTGGTCCTGCAACCGCACATGAATGCTACGGCACACGGACCTCCGGGAGCTTCGCGCTCGACCGCTCACGGGTTCGTCGGCGCCATGCCACTGAGCTACCATTCACGTTTTGCATAACGGGACTCCCATGCAGCTCAAGCAGGTCAAGGCGATCATCACCGGCGGCGCCTCCGGACTGGGCCACGCCGTGGCGCAGCACATCGTGGCACACGGCGGCCGGGTGGCGCTGTTCGACGTCAACCAGGACAAGGGCCAGCAGGCCGCGCGGGAACTGGGCGACGCGGCATGCTTCTACCGCACCGACGTGACCTCCGAGGCGGACGTGGCGGCGAACGTGAGTGCCGCGCGCGAAGCGCTGGGCGGCCTGAACGTGCTGGTCAACTGCGCCGGCATCCTCGGCGCCGGCCGCGTGCTGGGCCGGGAGGGCGCGATGCCGCTGGCGAACTTCGCCAACACGGTGATGGTGAACCTGGTCGGCAGCTTCAACGTGGCCAAGGCCGCCGCCGCACTGATGCAGGCCAACGAGGACGGCGAGGACGGCGAACGCGGCGTGATCGTCAACACCGCCAGCGTGGCCGCCTACGAAGGCCAGATCGGCCAGGCCGCCTACTCCGCCTCCAAGAGCGGCGTGGTCGGCATGACCCTGCCGATGGCGCGCGAGCTGGCACGCGTCGGCATCCGCGTGGTGACGATCGCACCGGGCATCTTCTGGACCCCGATGGTCGATGGCATGCCGCCGCAGGTGCAGGAATCGCTGTCCGCCTCGATCCCGTTCCCGTCGCGCCTGGGCCAGCCCGGCGAGTACGCCGAAACGGTCGCCTTCATCCTCGGCAACCGCTACATCAACGGCGAGACGATCCGCCTGGATGGCGCGGTGCGGCTGCAACCCAAGTAGGCGGGAAGTGAGTGGAGAGAAGTGAGGAGTGGGAGAAAGCCCACCCCACCCCGCTCCGCTACACTTCGCAGCCCTTCTCTCACCCCTCACTCCTCGACACTCACTCCTGACCTATGAAAGCTTCCGACGTCAAGAAAGGCAACGTGGTCGAACACGACGGCACCGTGTACCAGGTGCGCGACATCGAGCGCAGCTCGCCCACCGCGCGTGGCGGCAACGTCACGTTCCGCTTCACCATGTATTCGATTCCCGGCGGGCGCAAGTTCGACCTCAGCCTGCGCGCCGACGACGACCTGAAGGAAATGGACCTGGTACGCCGCGCCGCGAATTTCTCCTACATGGACGATGGGGCGTTCGTGTTCATGGACGCGGAGGACTACACCCAGTACCTGCTCTCGCCGGAACTGGTCGGCGACAGCGCCGGCTACATCGTCGAGGGCGTGGAAGGCTATTACGTGCAGGTGATCGACGACGCCCCGGTGGGACTGCAGGTGCCCACCAGCGTGATCCTCACCGTGGTCGACACCGCGCCGGAAATGAAGGGCGCCAGCGCCACCAAGCGCACCAAGCCGGCCAGGCTCAATACCGGCGTGGAGATCCAGGTGCCGGAGTACATCGGCAACGACGAGAAGGTCTGGGTGAACACGCTCACCGGCGAATTCGCCGGCCGCGCCTGAGCCAGGCACGACACCCGCATGCGGGACCGTAGGAGCGCACCCTGTGCGCGAATGGCCTTTTGCATCGAGCGCGACAAGAGCTTTCGCGCACAGGGTGCGCTCCTACGGGCGGGGTTCCTGATACGCCGCCGGCCGGCTGATGCACAATCATCGCCTGCCTTCCTGCCGGCGAGTCCCTGATGTCCCCCAGCGGTTATTCGCTACGCGCCCAGGTCGTCGAAAGTCTGGTCGGCATCAAGCGGCCGGATGTGCCTTGGCCGGTGGTGCTGCGCAATACCGCCGCCGTGGTGCTGCCCCTGAGCCTGGGGCTGGCCACGGGATATCCGCTGGTCGGGCTGGGTGTGGGTGCCGGCGCGCTGAACACGATGTTTTCCGATCAGCCCGGACCGTATCGCCAGCGCATGCGCCAGCTGGTGCTGGCCTCGCTGGCGGCCGGACTGGCCTCGCTGCTGGGCTTCCTGGTCGGCGGCCAGCTGCTGCCGCTGCTGGCGGCCACCGCGGCATTCGGCTTCTTCGGCGGCCTGCTGGTGGTGTTCGGCACGGACACCGCGCGGGTCGGCATGACCAGCATGATCCTGCTGGCGATCACCGCCTCGACGCCGCTGCCCCCGTCCAGCGCGATCGCCGATGCCGGCCTGATCGTTGTCGGCGGCCTGCTCCTGACGCTGTTCTCGCTGGCCGGCTGGCCATGGCAACGCTACTGGCCGGAACGCCGTGCGCTGGCCATCGTGTTCGACGGCCTGGCCGCCCTGGCCCGGCAACCCGTGCGCGACGACGGCACGGCACCGGCGCTGACCAGCGCGATGACCACGCTGCAGCAAACCCTGCTGGGGCGGCACCGCGCGCGCGGCCGGGCGATGGAGGCGTTCGGCGTGCTGCTGGAGCTGGCCGAGCGCATCCGGCTGGAACTCACCGCAATGACCGAACTGCAGGTTGCGCCGGCCATCCATGCCGGATTCCGCGAGGACGCCGCCGGGGTGCTGGCCGCGATCGCCCGGGCGCTGGAGCAAGGCGAATCCCCCGCGCCGGCCGCCCGCGCACTGCGGACCGTGCAGGCCAGCGAGCGTGCGCTGCTCGAGCACGACGGCAACCCCGGCATGGCCGCGCACCTGCACGCCCTGTCCGGCCAGCTGGCCGCCGCCGTGCGCAACGCCGACTGGGCCGGCAGCCGGGGCGAACTGCGCGCCAGCGCAGCGGAAACCCGTCTGCCGAAGGCATTGCGCAGCAGTTCCGGCTGGGCCACCTTGCGCGCCGGCCTCTCGCCGCGTTCGGTCGCCTTTCGCCATGCCGTGCGAACCTCGGCCTGCCTCGGCATCGCCTTGCTGCTCTCGCGCCAGCTGCAGTTGCCGCACGGGTACTGGTTGCCGATGACGGTGGCGATCGTGCTGCGACCGGACTTTGCCGCCACCTTCAACTTCGGCCTGCTGCGCGTGCTGGGCACGCTGCTCGGGCTGGTGCTCACCAGCGTGCTGCTGCGCATCACGCCGAACGAGCCCTGGGCGCACCTGGCGCTGATGGCCGTGCTGTGCATGGGGTTCCGCTACCTGGCCACGGCGCATTACGGCATCGCGGTGGCGGCGCTGACCGGCACGGTGGTGATCCTGCTTTCCTTCGAGGGCGTCAACCCCGGCGCGGCGATGCTGGACCGGGTGATCAACACCGCGCTGGGCAGCGGCATGGCGTTGCTCGCCTACATCGTCTGGCCCACCTGGGAGCGCAGCCGCGCGCGCGGCGCGCTGGCGGCGATGCTGGAGGCCTATGCCGGTTACCTGCATGCGCTGGCGCAACCCGATCGGCGCAACGCCCACCAGGAAACGCGCACCGCGGCCCGCATCGCCCGCAGCAATGCCGAGGCATCGATCGAGCGCATGCGCTCCGAACCGGCCACTCCGCCGGAACTGCTGGCGCTGGCGCGCGCCCTGTTCGCCAACGGCAACCGCCTGGCGCGCAGCGCCATGACGCTGGAAGCGCTGCTCGACGACTTCGCCAGCCTGCCCGCCCGGGCGCGGATCTGCCACTTCGTCCAGCAGGCCGCGTCCGCCGTGCAGGCGATCGCGGCGGCGCTGCGCGAACAGCGCCGGATCGACGCCTTGCCCGACCTGCGCGCGCAGCAACGGATGCTGATCGCGCCGATGCGGGACGCCGGGGATGCCGCCGGCGAGCTGCTGGCGGGGATCAGCGACCGGCTGGTGGACAACGTGAACACGCTGGCGCACCTGCTGAACCGGGACCGGCCGGCGCCAGCGACCGTGCCGGATCGCCCGCCGGCCCATTCCTGATCGCGTTCGCACCGGCGCCCCGACGGGGCCGCCACGGCCGGGGAAGGTCGCGCCGGCCGCCCGCAACCGTCGCGACGCGACCGCACGGAGGTTTTACACTGCACGCATGCTGAAAATCGATTCACACGCGCACATCCTGCCCCGCGACTGGCCGAACCTCGCCGCCAAGTACGGCGACGACCGCTTCCCGGTGATGACGCATGCCGAGGATCGCCACCGCATCTACAAGGACGGCAGGTTCTTCCGCGAAGTCTGGGACTCGGCATTCGACCCGCAGCACCGGATCGACGACTACGCCCGTTTCGGCGTCGGCGTGCAGGTGATCTCCACCGTGCCGGTGCTGTTCTCGTACTGGGCGCCGGGCCACCAGGCACTGGAGCTGCATCGCCAGCTGAACGACCACATGGCCGGCATCTGCCGCGACCATCCGCGCCACTACGCCGGCATCGGCACGGTGCCGCTGCAGGCGCCGGAGCTGGCGGTCCGCGAACTGGAGCGCTGCATCGACGAACTGGGCCTGCAGGGCGTGCAGATCGGTTCGCATTGCGGCGAGTGGAACCTGGATGCGCCGGAACTGTTCCCCTTCTTCGAGGCGGCCGCCGACCTGGGCGCCGCCGTGCTGGTGCATCCGTGGGACATGATGGGCGCCGCGAGCATGCCGAAATACTGGATGCCGTGGCTGGTCGGCATGCCGGCGGAACAGACCCGCGCTGCCTGCTGCCTGGCCTTCGGCGGCGTGCTGGAGCGGCTGCCGCAACTGCGCGTGATGCTGGCCCACGGCGGCGGCAGCTTTCCGGCGACGATCGGCCGCATCGAGCACGGCTTCCGCATGCGGCCGGACCTGGTCGCCACCGACAACCCGCGCAACCCGCGCGACTACCTCGGGCGTTTCTATTTCGACTCCTGCGTGCATGACGAGAAGGCACTGCGTTATCTGCTGGATGTGACGGGGGCCCGGCAGGTGATGCTCGGTACCGACTATCCTTTCCCGCTGGGGGAGCAGCAACCCGGCAGCGGCATCGAGGCACTGGAACTGGGCGACGCCGATCGTGCCCGGCTGTTCCACGGCACCGCGCTGGAGTGGCTGGGCCTGCCCCGGCATCGCTTCGCACCCGACATCCGCTTCGAGGAACCGACATGAGCATCCTGCCCAGCACCGCTTCGATCGCCGCCCTGGCCACCGCCCTGCTGCTGGCCGGCGCGGTCCACGCCACCGACGTCAGCATGGCCCATGGCAGCGTCAAATTCAGCACGCCGGACAACTGGCTCGACATCATGGAAACCCAGGGCGATCCGGAAGTGCGCGTGTTCCAGGTGCCCGATCCTTCGCCCACCGGCAGGAGCAGCCTGGCCCGCGTCAGCGTGACGGTGAAACAGGTCGCCGACGTCAACGGCTTCAATCAATACATGGCCGAAGCCACCGCGAAAGCCCTGGTGCTGCCCGGCTACAAGGCTGCCGCCGTGGTGCCCCGCCCGAACAGCGAGACCTACACGGCGAAGGAAAACGGCGTGCAGTTCAACTACATCGAACGCTATTGGCTCAAGAACGGCCAGGCAATCCAGCTGCGCTGCGTGCGCCCGCTGCTGAGCCAGGCCGGCGACGCGTGGAAAAACGCGTTCGACAAGGGCTGCAAGGCGATCGCCGCACAGTTGAAATAGCCGGACGACCGTAGGAGCGCACCGAAGTGCGCGAATGCTCTTGTCACGACCGCTGCAAAGAGCATTCGCGCACTTCGGTGCGCTCCTACGATCCTCCACCAAAGCCGCCCTCACACGAAGCGATTCCTGCATGGCAATGCCCGACTACCAGGCCACCACCGACTGGGCCCATGCCCGCGATGCCGCCGACCCGCTGCGCACGTTCCGCGACGCGTTCCTGATCCCGCCGCACCGGGGCCGCGACGGCGTGCCGGTCGACAGCGTGTACTTCTGCGGCAATTCGCTGGGCCTGCAGCCACGGGCCGTTCGCGAGGCGGTCAACGCGGAGCTGGACTACTGGGGCGAACTGGGGGTGGAAGGCCACTTCAGGGGCCGCCTGCCGTGGATGGACTACCACGAGTTCCTGCGCGACGACCTCGCCGCCATCGTCGGCGCGCAACCGTCCGAAGTGGTGGCGATGAACACGCTGGGCGTGAACCTGCACCTGATGATGGTGAGCTTCTATCGCCCCAGCGCCGAACGCCCGGCGATCCTGATCGAGGCCGGTGCGTTTCCCACCGACCGCTACGCGGTGGAATCGCAGATCCGTTTCCACGGCTTCGATCCCGCCACGGACCTGATCGAGCTGGCGGCCGACGAACCGAACGGCACGCTGTCGCTGCGGGCGATCGAACGCGCGCTGGCCGAGCACGGCGCGCGCACCGCGCTGATGATGCTGCCCGGCGTGCAATACCGCACCGGCCAGGCGTTCGACCTCAAGGCGATCACCGAACTCGGCCACCGGCACGGCTGCACGGTCGGCTTCGACCTCGCCCACGCGGTCGGCAACCTGCCGCTGCAACTGCACGACAGCGGCGCCGATTTCGCGATCTGGTGCAGCTACAAGTACCTCAACGGCGGCCCCGGCGCCGTGGGCGGCGCCTTCGTGCACGAGCGCCATGCGAAGGCCGCGTTGCCGCGCTTCGCCGGCTGGTGGGGCCACGACAAGGACACGCGCTTCCAGATGGGCCCGCAGTTCGTGCCCACGCCCGGCGCCGACGGCTGGCAGCTGTCCAACCCGCCGATCCTGGCGCTGGCACCGCTGCGCGTGTCGCTGCAGATCTTCCGCCGCGCCGGCATGGACCGCCTGCGCGAAAAATCGCTGCAACTCACCGGCTACCTGGAATGGCTGGTGCGCAGCCAGCTGGCCGCCGTGCTGGAAGTGGTGACGCCCGCCGATCCCGAGCGCCGCGGCGCCCAGCTGTCGCTCCGCGTGATCGGCGGACGCGCACGCGGACGCGCCCTGTTCGAGTACCTGGCGGAGCAGGGCATCATCGGCGACTGGCGCGAGCCGGACGTCATCCGCATTTCGCCGGCGCCGCTGTACAACCGCTTCGCGGATTGCCTGGCGTTCGTCCACGCCGTGCAGGCGTGGCGACGCATCGGTTGACCGGACAGTCCGGCGCGCTCACTTGCCGTAGGCGCTCATCGACGCCGGCCGCGCCGCCACCGCCGCGCCCCACTGCCGGTTCGGTTCGGCCTGCATCACGAAGCGCAGTTCGCCCCCGGCGAGGATCTCGCCGTGGCGCAGGTACACCCGATCCAGCGGCTTGCCGTTCAGCGTGATCCGGCCGACGTAGGGATGCGCGTCGTCCAGGTGCTCGGCCACGATGGTGAAGCTGTGGCCGTTCGGCAGGTGCAGCACCGCCTTGGGCACGAACGGCCGGCCGATCGCGTACTCGTCGCTGGCCGGCGTCACCGGATAGAAGCCCAGCGCGGTGAAGATGTACCAGGCCGACATCTGGCCGAGGTCGTCATTGCCGACCAGGCCGTCCGGGCCGTCGTGGTACTGGCTGTCCATGATCTGTTTCAGGCGCTGCTGCGTCTTCCACGGCGCACCGGCGTAGTCGTACAGGTAGGCGATGTGGTGGCTGGGCTCGTTGCCGTGCGCGTACCAGCCGATCAGGCCGGTGATGTCCTCCACGTTCTTGAAGATGGAGGGATCGACCTTGGCGTCGAACAGCTGGTCGAGCTTGGCGACGAACTTCGCGTCGCCGCCGTAGGCGCCGACCAATCCGGCCACGTCCTGCGGCACGTACCAGGAGTACTGCCAGGCATTGGCCTCGGTGTAGTCGCTGCCGTACGCGGCCGAGGCCGGATCGAACGGCGTGCGGAACTGGCCGTTGCTGAGCCTGGCGCGCATGAAGCCGGTCTTTGGATCCCACACGTTGCGCCAGTTGGCCGCACGCTTTTCAAAGGTGGCGTAGACGTCGTGCCTGCCCAGCGCCTTGGCCATCTGCGCGATCGTCCAGTCGTCGTAGGCGTATTCCTGGGTCTTCGAGCCGGCTTCCGTCTCCTTGTCGATCGGCACATAGCCGAGCTTCATGTAGTCGGCCAGGTCGCCGTAGGGGCCGTAGGTGGCGGTGGACACCATCGCCTTCAGCGCCTGGCCGGCATCGAAGCCGCGCACGCCCTTGATGTAGGCGTCGGCGATGATCGCCACGGCGTGGTAGCCGGTCATGCACCAGGTCTCCTGGCCCTGGTACGCCCATACCGGCAGCATGCCGAACGGGCTGTCCTGCTGCGCGGCGATCAGCGAGCGGATGAACTGCGTGCTGAGGTCGGGGCGCAGCAGCACCATCAGCGGCGCTTCGGCGCGGTAGACGTCCCACATCGACCAGCTGGAATAGAAGTCGAACGCCCCCTGCCGGTCCTGCGCCTTGTGCACCTGGTGGTCGGGGCCGCGGTATTCGCCGTTGACGTCCATGCTCAGCGTGGGCGCGAGCATCGCGTGGTACAGCGCGGTGTAGAACTGGGTACGCTGGCTCGGCGTACCGGACACGTCGATCGCCGACAAGGCCTTGTCCCACGCCGCGGTGGCCGCGGCGCGATGGGCGTCGAAGTTCCAGCCGGCGCCGTCCTGGTCGAGGTTGGCGATGGCGTTCGCCTCGCCCACCGGCGAGATCGCCACCTTCACCAGCAGCGGCTTGTCGAGCTTGCCGAAGTCGAACACGCCTTCCAGCGCGCGGCCGTTCTCGGCGTCATGGTCCTCGGGCTGGTTGCCCGGCCCCTTGAAGCCCTTGTAGAGCAGGTTCGTCTCGCGGTCGTACAGCGTGCGCGAGACCATCGGCTGCGAGAAGCGCATCGCGAAGCACAGCTCGCGCCCGGGCGCCCAGCCGCGGGTGGTGCGGCAGCCGCTGACGGTACCGTCGGCGCGCACGCGCAGCTGCGACCACAGCACCTTGCCGGGGTAGTCGTAGATGCTGGGGCGCAGATCCAGCAGCAGGTGCGCGGGCCGGCCCTTCGGGAAGGTGTAGCGGTGCCAGCCGATGCGGCGGCTGGCGGTCAGCTCAGCGCGGACGCCGTAGTCGGAAAGCGTCACCGCGTAATAGCCGGCCTGCTCCACTTCGCTAGCGTGGCTGTAGCGCGAGCGGTAGCCGCTGCCCGGCTTCGCGGCGTCGCCCGGGTCCAGCTTCACCTCGCCGGCGATCGGCATCACCAGCACGTCGCCCAGGTCCGAATGGCCGGAACCGGAGAAATGGGTGTGCGAGAAGCCCCGGATGGTGGGATCGCCGTACTGGTAGCCGGCGGCCCACTTGTAGGCATGCGGATAATCCGGCATCGCGGTGTCGGGCGACAGCTGGATCATCCCGAACGGCACGCTGGCGCCGGGGAAGGTATGGCCGTCGCCGCCGGTGCCGATGCGCGGGTCGACCGCGGCCGCATGGCCGCCCGCCGCCACGGCGCCGGTGGACAGCAGCGCCAGGGAAACCGCCATCGCGACCCTCAGCCAGGTTTGCGCATCGTGCTGTTTCATGAGCTTTCCCCCTGTAGCGGAATTTGGATCGTTCCAAGTCGAAAACTCTAGCACCGGGTCACGCGCTGACGCATGCTGCATCGCGGAACCATCCGCATCCCGGTTCCAGTACATTTTGATCGTTCCAATCGACCCTAACGATGAGCATGGCCACGGACAGCACGCCGCACGCCAACCGCAGGATTACCCTCGCCGACATCGCCGCCGGCTGCGACGTGTCGCGCGCCACGGTGTCATTGGTGTTGCGCGACAGCCCGCTGGTGAACAAGCTGACCCGCGCGCGGGTCGAGCAGGAGCTGCGCCGGCAAGGCTACGTATACAACCGCGCCGCCGCCAACCTGCGCCGGCGCACCTCGTCCAGCATCGCGCTGGTGCTGAACGACCTCGCCAACCCCTTCTTCGCCGAGTTCGCCGCCGGCGTGGACGAAGCGCTGGGCGGCGCCGGCTACGTCACCCTGCTGGGCAGCACCGGCGAATCGGTCGCACGCGAACAGGCGGTGCTCGGTTCGCTGCTCGAACACGACCCGGCCGGCATCATCCTCTCGCCCGCCGAAGGCAGCGTCGCCGCGCGGGTGCTGGCCACCGTTGGCATGCGCACGCCGCTGCTGCTGTTCAACCGCGAACTCGCCGGCGAAGCCCCGCCCGACGCACCCTGGGACCGGCTGATGCTGGACAACCAGCGCGGCGCGCGGCTTGCCACCGAGCACCTGATCTCGCTGGGCCAGCAGCGCATCGCGTTCTTCGGCGGCCACCAGAGTTCCAGTTCCTGCCAGCAGCGCCACGCCGGCTACGTCGAGGCGATGCAGGCGGCCGGCCTGCCGATCGAGCCGCACTGGCGCATCGAGTGCGCGCCGAACCGCGTGGACGCCGCCGCGCAATGCGGCGCGCTGTTCTTCGATACGCCCGCACCCACCGCGGCGGTCTGCTACAACGACGCCGTGGCGCTGGGCTTGATGCTGGGCCTGTACCAGCGCGGCGTGCGGCCGGGCCGCGACTTCGCCGTCACCGGCTTCGACGACATCGCCGAGGCCGCATTGAGCGCGCCGCCGCTCACCACGCTCGCCGCCACACCGCGCGCGCGCGGGCGCCAGGCCGCCGAACTGCTGCTGCTGCGCCTGCGCGACCCGCAGGCGAAGCCGCAGCGCACCGTCGCCCCGGTGCAGCTGGTGGTGCGCGCCAGCAGCTGCCCGCCGCCCGCCGCCTGACCACAAGGGAGAACCGCATGGCCTTCACCACCCCCACGCCCCCAGCTGCCGCTCCCCTGCGGGGCGAACGGGAGCCCTACACCGATTACCCGATGGCGTTGGGTGTCATTACCAGCGTGTTCTTCATGTGGGGCCTGCTCACCGCACTGAACGACATTCTGATCCCGCACCTGAAATCGACGTTCCAGCTCGACTACGCGCAGGTGATGCTGGTGCAGTCGACCTTCTTCGGCGCGTATTTCCTGATGTCCCTGCCGGGCGGCAAGCTGGTGGCGGCGCTCGGCTACAAGAACGGCGTGGTCGCCGGACTGGCGATTGCCGGCATCGGCGCGCTGGGCTTCTGGCCGGCGGCCGCGCTGCATCTGTACGGTGCGTTCCTCGCCGCACTGTTCGTGCTGGCGACCGGCATCACGGTGTTGCAGGTAGCGGCCAACCCCTACGTCTCCCTGCTCGGGCCGGAACGCACCAGCTCCAGCCGCCTCACCCTGGCCCAGGCGCTCAATTCGCTGGGCACCGCGCTGGCGCTCTGGTTCGGCGGCAAACTGATCCTTTCCAGCGTGGTGCAGACCCCGGACGCGATCGCCCGGATGGCCCCGGCGCAACAGCTGGCCTACCAGACGCAGCAGGCGCAAGCGGTGCAGGGGCCGTACATCGGCCTGGCCGTGGTGCTGTTCCTGCTGGCCGTGTTCGTGTGGCTGTTCCGCCTGCCCGCGCTGCGCGAGGCCACCGACAAGGCCGACGTGGTCCACCACAACTACCTCGACGTGCTGCGCCATCCGCACGTGCTGTTCGGCGTGTTCGGCATCTTCTTCTACGTGGGCGCCGAAGTGTCGATCGGCAGCGCGATGGTCAACTACCTGTCGATGCCGGATATCGGCCACATCAGCGAGCGGCAAGCGGCGTACTACACCTCGTTCTACTGGGGCGGTGCGATGGTGGGGCGTTTCCTCGGCTCCTGGCTCACCGCGCTGCTGTCGCCGCGCAAGCTGCTGGCCGCGTTCGCGGCGGTCAACATGCTGCTGGTGCTCACCACCATGCTCAGCCACGGCAACGTGGCGATGGTCAGCGTCATCGCCGTGGGCCTGTTCAATTCGATCATGTTCCCCACGATCTTCGCGCTGGGCATCGAGCGCCTCGGCCCCATGACCAGCAAGGCATCGAGCCTGCTGATCATGGCCATCGTGGGCGGCGCGGTCGTGCCGTGGCTGCTCGGCGTGCTGGCCGACCGCATCGGCCTGCAGCACGCCTTCGTGCTGCCGCTGCTGTGCTACGCCTACATCGTCTTCTATGGCCTGTCGGGATCGAAGATCCGCACGCTCGCACCCGCGACGGCGGCATCGGCCACGGAGGCGTCGACCTGACATGCGTTCCGTACTCTGCTTCGGTGAAGCACTGATCGATTTCCATGCCGAGGGCCGCGATCCGTACGGCTACCCGCGCGCCTTCGTGCCATTCGCCGGCGGCGCACCCGCCAACGTGGCGGTGGCGGTGGCCAAGCTCGGCGGCGCCGCGCGCTTCGCCGGCATGCTGGGCACCGACCTGTTCGGCGACCTGCTGCTTGACAGCCTGCGCCGCGCCGGCGTGGACACCCGCGACGTGGCGCGTACCGGCGAGGCGAACACCGCGCTGGCCTTCGTGGCGCTTGACGCGCACGGCGAGCGCAGCTTCAGCTTCTACCGCCCGCCTTCGGCCGACCTGCTGTTCCGCCCCGGGCATTTCCGCGCCGACGCGTTCGCCGACACCGCGGTGTTCCACGTCTGCTCCAACAGCATGACCGAACCCCTGGCTGCCGAAACCACCCGCGAAGGCATGCGCCGCGCCCGCGCCGCCGGCGCGCTGGTGAGCTTCGACCTCAACCTGCGCCCCGCGCTGTGGCCGCGCGACGCCGATGCGCG